>NZ_QBJB02000010.1:0-113477 GCF_003057675.2 Pantoea sp. RIT413 | reverse complement strand
GGCGCCATGAATGGCGCCCCTACGGGGGATGGATATTATCGAATATCGTACGAGTCCCGTAGGGGGCGCATTTATGCGCCCCTGGTTGAATCCGGGTGACGATTAATGCAGGGTTTTGCGGACGTCGGCGACCTGCTCTTTGGTCACGGCCGGGGCGCGGTTGCTCCAGCCCTGGCGAACGAAGGTGGCGAGCTGTGCGACCTCTTCGTCGCTCAGGCGCTGGCCGAAGCCCGGCATCGCCAGCGTCGACGGCGCTTTAGCCGTTGAAGGCTGCTGCGCGCCGACGAGGATCGTGTGGATCAGCCCCGTCGGATCGCCTGCGTTCACGATCGTTGCCTGATCCAGCTCGGGGAAGATCCCCGGCGCACCCTTGCCGGTTACGAAGTGGCAGGCGCCGCAGTTGTCGAGATAGAGACGCTCGCCTTCGCTCAGGTTCTTCGCGGCCGTCAGTTTGGCTTCGGTCTGCTGCTGCGCCTGCACGTTGTAGGCCTGCAGCGGCGGATTGCCGCCAAGGAACTTCAGATAAGCAGCAATCGCTTTCAGATCGGCATCGGTCATATGGGAGCTGGAGTGCTCAATCACCGACTTCATCTCACCGCCCACGGCAGCTTTATCGTTACGCCCGGTCTGCAGGTAATCGATCACCTCCTGCTCGCTCCAGTGCGGCATACCGCGCAGCGACGGCACATCCCAGTTATTCAGGCTGCCGCCGGCGAGGAAGGTTTTGTCGCTGCTGTCGAGCGATTTCTCATTCATGCCGAGACCGCGCGGCGTATGGCAGCTGCCGCAGTGGCCAAGACTCTCGACGATATAGGCACCGCGATTCACTTCAGCAGAGGCGCCGCCAATCGGCTGAAACGGCTTGTCGGAGGTAAATGCCCAGTTCCAGAAGCGCATACCCCAGCGCTGGCTGAACGGGAAGCTCAGCTTCGTCTCCTGCGGCTGCTCGCTGCTCGGCTTTACGCCCTTCATAAAGTAGACCCAGAGCGCGTGCATATCAGCATCGCTGATCTTCGCATAGTCCGGATACGGCATGGCCGGATAGAGGCGTGAACCATCCGGCAGCACCCCTTTACGTACCGCGTCAGAGAACTGCTGTTCGCTGTAGTTACCGATACCGTGCGCTTTGTCCGGCGTGATGTTAGTGGAGTAGATCGTGCCCAGGTTCGACTCAATCGCCAGCCCGCCCGCGTAGGCTGCTTTGCCCGCGACGCTGTGGCACGCCATGCAGTCGCCCAGCCGCGACAGATACTCGCCCTGCTTAATCAGGGCCGCTTCATCTTCCGCCTGCGCCTGCAGCGCCACGCCGCTCAGCGCCAGCGCTATCAGTAATGTTAGTTTTTTCATCTGCTTATGCCTGTACCAGTGGGCCGGGGTTCTTCAGATACTGCTCTTTGATCGCCTGCGCCGCCATCAGGGTGATCGCGCCGATGGTATCGGTCGGGTTCGCCTGGAAGTTTTGCGGGAAGGCGTTGCCGCCCGGCACAAAGACGTTATGCACGTCCCAGCTCTGCAGGTATTTGTTCAGCGCCGAGGTTTTCGGGTTATCGCCCATCACCGCACCGCCCACGTTGTGGGTTGAGACATATTTGGTGAGGTCAAAATCGGCGCCCATCGGCAGGAAGCTCATACTCATGCTGTCCGGGTTCAGCTCTTTGGCAATATCGCCCACGATGCCCTTCAGATGCTGCTGCAGCTTCAGCTCGTTCTCTTTCCAGTTAAAGGTCATACGCAGCAGCGGGTTGCCGCGATGATCGGTGTAGTGCGGATCGAGATCGAGATAGATATCGCGATAGGACTGGCAGGTGGTAGTGATGCTGATCTTCATCGAATGGTTGTACCACTGCTCCAGACCCTCTTTGTAGCCCATACCCCAGGCGGGCGTGCCTTTCGGCAGCGCAGCGGCCATCGGCGTACCGGTCGCCTGCGAGCTGTGGATCTTGGCGCCGCCGAGGAAGCCGAGGCCCGGGCCGTCGAAGTTGCCTGGCGAGATGTCATTGAACATCTGGCCGGTCGCGCCGGCGGTGGCGTAAGAGTTAAAGTTCTTGTCTTTAAAGAACAGCGTGGCGCCGCCGTTGGAGAGAAACGCATAGTTGCGCCCTACCACACCCTCTTCAGTGATCGGGTTATAGGGCTTGCCGATACCGGATAGCAGCATCAGACGCACGTTGTAGAGCTGGAAGCTGGAGAGCACCACAATTTTGGCTGGCTGGAACACCTCGTTGCCGTCGGCATCGTAGTAGATCACGCCTTTTGCGGTTTTGCCATCATCGTGCAGCACGACTTTAGCCACTTCAGCGTTCACTTCGTAGGAGAAGTTCGGCAGACGCTTCAGCGCATCCATCACCGCCGTCTGCGGTGACGCTTTGGAGTAGTTCAGGCACGGATATTTGGAGCAGTAGCCGCAGTAGTTGCACGGTGCAATCTGGTTGCCGTAGGGGTTTTTCCACGCGCGCGACACGCAGGCTGAAGGGTTCGGGAACGGATGATAGCCGAGCTTCTTCGCCGCCTCTTTAAACATCACGTTGTTGAGCGTGTCGTCCAGCGCCGGCAGCGGGTAAGGCTCTGAGCGCGGCCCTTCAAACGGATCGCCGCCTTCGAGGATCTGACCACGCAGGTTGCCGGTGGTGCCGGACTGCCCGCAGATCAGCTCAAATTTATAGAAGTAAGGCTCAATCTCTTCCCAGCTGAACGGGAAGTCCATAACGCGCATATCATCCTGCAGAATGCCCGGCTTATACGCCTGATCAACATAGGTTTTCAGTTTGATATCGGTCGGGGTCGGACGGATCAGTACTGCCGTCCAGTGCATGCCTGCACCGCCCACGCCGGTGCCGGGTGCGAAGGCACCCCATTTGCGGGTAGGCAGTGCAGTCTGATCCATATTGTAACGCACCGTCACCGCCACCTCTTTCGGCGTGGCGAAGACTTTGTTACGTACGTTATAGGCGTATTCATCGGCCGGCTTCGGGTAGGCGAAGTCGGGATAGTCGCGCTCGCCGCCGCGCTCCAGCGCGCGCACCTCAAGTCCGGCCAGCGCCAGCTCGATACTCATCAGCGAGCCGGCCCAGCCGAGGCCGCACACAACGACATCGACTTCTTTTTTTGTAATCTGTGCCATGTTAGTTCTGTCTCATATACCAAATAGGGAAATTCAGGCGCGCTGGCCCAGCAGGCTGACCGGTCCGAGCGGATACGGCACGTTGTGCTGCTTCACCCATTCGGTAAAGCTGGCGCGGGCACCCGGGAAGCCGATAGCGATCCACGCCTTCATGCCTTTATTACCGCCATACATCGGGTCGGCAAGATAACCATGTTTGGTATCAGCCAGCAGCTGGCTGAAGAACTGTGAGGCTTTCAGCGACGGCTCGCCCAGCGCCGCAAAATCGAGGCCATCATTCTTGTTGATACGGGTCAGCACGGCATCTTTCTCTTCCGTGCTCAGCTCGTGGAAGGCTTTCTGATAGGTCGTCTGCGTCCACTGCTCCACCAGCTTGATGGCGGTGCGGTACATCTGCTGCGGCGTAAACGGGATCTGATAGCCCATGGTCGCCGGCGCGTGTACATCAAACGGCCCCTGCAGATAGATTTCTGCACCGAACTCCGGCGTGTGCAGCTGCTGGTCGATAAAAATCGGTACGTTGGTTTCCAGCGCGCCGGGCGCCTTGCCGCTGCCGCCAGCCGGGATCAGACGGTCGGTTGCCGCCAGGATAAACTGCCATTCACTGGCGCTGAAAAAGATCGGTTTATAATCGGCGAGTTCCGGCGCAGCCATTTCTGCCGCCTGCGCGGCGGTAACGCCTTTTAATAAAAGGTCGCTGACCGGCAAAGCCAGCAGCGCCCCGAGTAAAAATTTACGTCTGGTGGTGGGTTTTTCTAACAGCATGGCGCGACAATTCTCACTAGCTAAGAAAGATAATTTATATTTTTGTTAATGACGTTATAAATCGGCAAACAAGCGGGCAATCTTATGGATACAAATATTTCAGGATGTAAAAATTAAATTTAAAATGTGTTTAAGTGAAGGATGATTATTTTTTTGCAGCGTCATGCGCGTGTAACAGTGCCACTTATTAACTGAAATTGTGGTTTAAACCCGCAAAAAGCAGGGGTTTTTAGCGCTTTATCTTGATATAACGCTAAAAGCGCTGCATTAAAGAAATAATCGCCCGGCGCAACTGTTGAAAATAAATCACGCTTACACTGCAGTAACGATCAGCGTAAATATTCAGCTTCATTAAGCCTCAGCCAGCTTTTCATCCCTCTGCGTTTTATTTATCCATTTAATGCATAAAAAAACGGCAAAATAATTAATACCCGGTATTAACGTTATATTCTGACAAAGCTCAGAACAAACCGGCATTTTGACTCTGCCCGCCGCGCGTTAAATTCAGCGTCTCTTCCTCTGAGGATAATAATAATGCGCTTACTGATTTTACTGGCAGCGGTCTGGAGTACTGCCTTTACCCTGCATGCCGCCACGCCAGAGGATACGCTGGTAGTGGCAGTACCGCTGGATGGCATCATCAGCTTTGACCCGGCGGAGAGTTTTGAGACGGTCAGCAACAGCGTGCAACGCAATCTCTATCAGACCCTGACCGAGCCGGATCGCAACGCGCCGCAGCAGCTTGCGCCGCTGCTGGCTAGCGAATGGCAGCCCGGCAGTACGCCGCACAGCCTGCGGTTTACCCTGCGGCCCGACGCGCGCTTTGCCAGCGGTAACGCGGTGACAGCGCAGGATGTGGTGTTCTCTCTGACGCGCGCGGTAGAGCTCAACAAAGCGCCGGCGTTTATTCTGGCGGAGTTTGGCTGGACCCATGCCAATATCGCCAGCCAGTTTCAGGTGCTGAGCGACACACAGCTGGAGATCCGCTGGCCGGCCGCAATTGGACAGGATCTGGCGCTGCGACTGCTCACCGCGCCGGTGGCGTCGATTGTTGACAGCAAAACGGTACAGCAGCATGCGGTCAACGGTGACAGCGGCAACGGCTGGCTGCACACTCACTCCGCCGGTAGCGGTGCCTTTACGCTGCAGCAGTATGTGCCGCAGCAGGCGGTGGTGCTGAGCGCCAGCCCGCAGGCCAGGCCGGCACCGCAGCTGCGGCGCGTGCTGCTTAAAGGAGTAACGGATGCCGGCGCACGCCGCCTGCTGATCCAGCAGGGCGATGTCGATGTCGCCTATCAGCTCGGCCCCGATCAGATCGACGCGCTGAAACAGGATAAGCACCTGCGTATTGAAGCCTTTCCTTCCAGCCTGATTTACTACCTGGCGTTCAATGCCCGCAACGCCGCGCAGCCGGCACTGGCTAACCCGGCGCTGTGGCGCGCCGCGCGCTGGCTGGTGGATTATCAGGCTATCTCACAGCAGCTGCTGAAAGGACAATACCGCATCCATCAGAGTTTCCTGCCGCAGGGATTTGACGGCGCACTGGAGGAGACGCCGTTTCACTATGACGTTGCGAAAGCCAAAGCCATTCTGGCGGAGGGCGGCATTCAGCCCGGCACGCGCATTGCGCTGACGGTCATCAACCAGCCTCCCTATATTGATGTAGCGCAGGCGCTGCAGGCGAGTTTTGCTAAAGCAGATATCGATATCGATCTGCAGCCGGTAGCGGAGTCGGCGCTGTGGAGTAAAATGCGCGGCCGCGATTTCCAGTCGATCTTTATCTACTGGGGGGCGGATTATGTTGATCCCAATACCAACGCCAGCGCCTTTGCCTGGAACGTACCGGGCGGCGCTAAAACGCTGGCGTGGCGGGTCGGCTGGGATATTCCGCAGCTCAGCGCGCAGACGCGGGCGGCGGCGGGTGAAAGCGACGTGGTAAAACGCCGGGCGCTCTATATCGCCCTGCAGCAGCGCGTACAGCAGGACTCCCCGTTTGTGGTCACGCTGCAGGGTGCGCAGCAGGTGGCGATCCGGCAAAACGTGACCCACGTCCGGCAGGGTATCGGCGTCAGCCTGCTCTTCTTCGATACGGTCCGTAAAGGGTAACGCCTCTTCTGCCCTCCGGCACGACCGGAGGGCTTCTCCTTTTCTGCGCAATCAGTTGCGCTACCGCAGGCTGCGCTTGCTATCCTTGGTGTCATAACGCATTGCTGAAGAGCGAGAGATTATGACCACCCCACTGCTGATTGCTCAAACCCACGATATCCGGCTGTCGCTGCTCCCGGCGATGGCCAATCGCCACGGGCTGATCGCTGGCGCCACCGGTACCGGCAAAACCGTTACGCTGCAGAAGCTGGCAGAATCCTTTTCACAGGCCGGCGTGCCGGTATTTATGGCTGACGTCAAAGGGGATTTAAGCGGCATTGCCACTCCCGGCAGCGCCTCTGAGAAGCTGCAGGCGCGGCTGTCACAGATTGGCGTCAGCGACTGGCAGCCGCATGACAACCCGGTGATGCTGTGGGATATCTTCGGTCAGCAGGGCCACCCGGTACGTGCCACCGTTACCGATCTGGGCCCCCTGCTGCTGGCGCGGCTGCTGGGGCTGAATGAGGTGCAGTCGGGCGTATTGCAGATTATTTTCCGCATTGCAGACGATCAGGGGCTGCTGCTGCTCGATTTCAAAGATCTGCGCGCAATGACGCAGTATATCGGCGACAACGCCAAAGCGTTTCAGACGCAGTATGGCAACATCAGCAGCGCATCAGTGGGTGCGATTCAGCGCGGCCTGCTGGCGCTGGAGCAGCAGGGAGCGGAGCATTTTTTTGGTGAGCCGATGCTCGATATCCGCGACTGGATGCGCTGCGATGAGCAGGGCCGCGGCTATATCAATATTCTCGCAGCAGAACGGCTCTATCAGATGCCTAAACTCTACGCCACCAGCCTGCTGTGGCTGCTGGCGGAACTCTATGAGCAGCTGCCGGAAGCGGGCGACCTGGATAAGCCGAAAATGGTCTTCTTCTTTGATGAGGCGCATCTGCTGTTCAGTGATGCACCGCCCGTGCTGCTGGAAAAGATCGAGCAGGTCATCCGCCTGATCCGCTCCAAAGGCGTGGGCGTCTGGTTCGTCACGCAGAATCCGTCAGATATTCCGGACAAGGTATTAGGCCAGCTTGGCAATCGCGTGCAGCACGCCCTGCGCGCCTTCACGCCGCGCGATCAGAAAGCGGTAAAAAGTGCCGCTGAGACCCTGCGCGCTAACCCGGCGTTTGATGCCGTGGCGGCGCTTCAGGCGCTCGGCACCGGTGAGGCGCTGATCTCTTTCCTCGATGAGAAAGGCAGTCCATCTATCGTGGAACGCGCTATGGTGATCGCCCCCGGCTCACGCATGGGGCCGCTGACGCAGGATGAGCGCAACGACCTGATCAACCATTCGCCGCTTTATGGCAAATATGATGATGAGGTCGATCGCGAGTCGGCGTTTGAGCGCCTGCAGCAGGGGATCGCCACCGCGCCGCAGCAGTCAGCGGCGCCGGACGTTAAAGGCGCTGACGTGAAGGTAGACAGCGGCATTCTTGGCGGTCTGAAAGATATTCTGTTTGGCACCACCGGACCGCGCGGCGGTAAACGCGACGGCGTGGTTCAGAGCGTGGCCCGCAGCGCAGCGCGCCAGGTCACCAGCCAGATCGTGCGCGGCATGCTGGGCAGCCTGCTCGGCGGGCGCCGCCGTTAAGGACTCTCTGCTAAGATCGGATAATGGATAAATATCAACAACTGAAGCGCAGCAAACAGCTGGCGCTGGCGCTGCTGCTGGCGGCAGCGGCAACCTTTATCGTTACGCTGTTTCTGCCCGCTAATTTCTGGGTGCTGGGCGTTAAAGCGATCGCTGAAGCGGCTATGGTCGGCGCACTCGCCGACTGGTTTGCGGTGGTGGCGCTGTTTCGCCGCGTGCCGCTGCCGCTGATTGCGCGCCATACGGCAATTATTCCGCGTAACAAAGATCGCATCGGCGAAAACCTCGGTCGCTTTGTGCAGGAGAAGTTTCTCGATACCGATTCGCTGCTGGCGCTGATCCGCCGCAACAATCCGGCACAGCTGCTGGCGCAGTGGCTGAACGCGCCGGGCAACGCCGATCGCACAGGGCGTCATCTGCTGCAGGTCATGCGCGGTTTTCTCGATCTCACGGACGATGCCCGCATTCAGCAGTTTATGCGGCGCGCCGTGCATCGCGCGCTGGATAAGGTCGATCTGACCCAGTCCAGTGCGATGATCCTCGACAGTCTGACCAAAAATAACCGCCATCAGGCGCTGCTGGATGCGGCGATTGAACAGCTGCTGCTGCTCCTGCATAAGCCCGGCACGCGTGAGTTTATCGCTCTGCAGATTGTGCGCTGGCTGAAGCGTGAGCATCCGGTTAAAGCTAAAGTGCTGCCGACCGAGTGGCTGGGTGAACACAGCGCCACGCTGGTCGCTAACGCGGTGGACTCCATTCTCGACGAAGTGGCGCGCGATCAGGGGCATGAGCTGCGTCTCGGCTTTAATCGCGCGGTGCAGCGGCTGATTGACCGGCTGAAAAGCGATCCGGAGATGGCGGCGCGCGCAGAGTCAGTGAAGCAGTGGCTGAAAGAGGATGAGTCGCTGAATCGCTATATCGGTGAGCTGTGGCAGGATCTGCGCGCCTGGCTGAAGCGCGATCTCAGCAGCGATGATTCCCGCGTACAGGAGCGGGTACGGCTGGCGGCGCTGTGGCTGGGAGAGACCCTGCTGGCCGATGAGGCGTTACGCAGTTCGATGAATCAGCATCTGGAGGATGCGGCGCGCAGCGTGGCCCCGGAGTTTGCTGCTTTTCTGACGCGTCATATCAGCGATACGGTAAAAAGCTGGGACGCACGTGATATGTCGCAACAGATTGAGCTGAACATCGGGCGCGATCTGCAGTTTATCCGCATCAACGGCACGCTGGTCGGCGGCACCATCGGCCTGCTGCTCTATCTGCTGTCCCAGTTGCCCGCGCTCCTGCAGACGCTGCCCTGACCCGCAGAAGCTGAGCCAGGGCGCCATTAATGGCGCCCCTACAGGGCCGCTCGCAGGGGGCGCATTCATGCGCCCCTGGCCCAGGCCAAATGCTAAACAATCAGGGTGCCATAAATAACCAGGGCGCCATGAATGGCGCACCTACAGGATAACGTAGGGGCCTCATTAATGAGGCCCTGGCGCATTCATGCGCCCCTGGTCCAGGCCGAATACCAGAAAATCAGGATGCCATAAATAACCAGGGCGCCATAAATGGCGCCCCTACAGGATAACGTAGGGGGCGCATTAATGCGCCCCTGGTCCAGGCCGAATACCAGAAAATCGGGGTGCCATCATTAACCCAGGGCGCCATGAATGGCGCCCCTACAGGATAACGTAGGGGGCGCATTCATGCGCCCCTGGTCCAGGCCGAACACCAAAAAATAAGGGCGCCATAAATGGCACCCTGGATCTCTCCCGCTTAACGTCGTTTCAGCAACAGATAGAGACTGATAGCGAAGAAAGCGCCGCTGGGCAGGATTGCCCCTAATATTGGCGGCAGGCCATAGACCAGGCTCAGCGGACCAAAAATCTGATCCAGCACGTAGAACAGGAAGCCGAAGCTGATACCCGTCACCACGCGCACGCCCATCGATACGCTGCGCAGCGGTCCGAAGATAAAGGAGAGCGCCATCAGCATCATGACCGCTACCGAAAGCGGCTGGAAGATTTTACCCCACATATTGAGCTGATAACGGCCTGACTCCTGCCCGCTCTGCTTGAGATATTTACTGTAGTTATACAGGCCGCTGATTGAGAGCGCGTCCGGATCCAGCGCCACCACGCCCAGCTTGTCTGGCGTCAGGTTGGTTTTCCACTCGCCGTTCAGGCTCTGCGAACCGGTGATCTGCTTTGGATCGGTGAGGTCTGACTCATCCACCTGCGCCAGCTCCCACCGCTTACGCGCCTGATCCCAGGTCGCGGTGGCCGCATAGCGCACGCTCTGCAGACGGCGGGCGTCGTTAAAGCGGTAGATGCTGACTCCATCAATCTCGTTATCGCCCTTGATGCGTTCGATATAGATAAAGTCGTTGCCATCCTTCGCCCAGAGGCCATTCTGCGTGGAGACCAGCGACCCGCCGTAAAGCTGCTGCGCGCGGAAATTACGCGCCATCTGCTCGCCCTGCGGCGCCACAAACTCGCCGACGGCCATGGTCAGCAGCACCAGCGGGATCGCGGTTTTCATGACGGACAGCGCCACCTGCAGGCGGGTAAAGCCGGACGCCTGCATCACCACCAGCTCGCTGCGCTGAGCCAGCGTGCCGAGGCCAAGCAGCGCGCCAAGCAGTGCCGCCATCGGGAAGAAGATCTCGATATCTTTCGGCACGCTCAGCAGAGTGTAGTAGCCCGCATCCAGCGCAGAATACGCGCCCTGCCCGGTTTTACGCAGCTGATCGACAAACTTGATAATGCCCGACAGCGACACCAGCATGAACAGCGTCATCATGATGGTGTTAAAAATGGTTTTACCGATATAGCGGTCAAGAACCTTAAACATCACACTGACCCTCCGCGGCTGAAACGCGCCCGCAGACGTCGCATCGGCACGGTATCCCAGGCGTTAAGCGCCACCGCCAGTGCCAGATACGCAATGTTGACGGTCCACATCCAGATAGCCGGATCGAAGCGGCCTTTAGCCGCATTGGAGCGCAGCGAACTCTGCAGCAGGAAGAAGATCAGATAGAGCAGCATCGCAGGCAGCATCGACAATACGCGGCCCTGACGTGGATTGACCACGCTAAGCGGCACGACCATCAGCGCCATAATCAGCACCGAGAAGACCAGCGTCAGGCGCCAGTGCAGCTCAGCCTGGAACTGCGGCGTTTTGGTGTTGATGAGCGTAAGCAGATCGGCCTGATCGGCATCGTTAGGATCGAGCGTCGCTTCTTTATAGCCGACTACCGCCTGATAGTTCACAAAGTCAGTGATGCGGAAATCACGCAGCAGCGCGGTACCTTCAAAGCGGGTGCCTTTATCCAGCGTCACCACCTGCGAGCCATCCTTGCGCTGCTCCATATGGCCGCTGTCCGCCAGCACCACCGACGGACGCGCGTTGCCTTTAGGCCGCAGCTGCGCGAGGAACACGTTGCCGAAGGTGTTGCCTTTCACATCCTCGACAAACAGCACGGTATTGCCGTCGCTGGAGGTCTGGAACTGGCCTGCGGCCAGCGCAGCAGCGCCCGGGTTCGCTTTGGCATTCTGCGTAACCTCATCCTGGTAACGCGATGACCAGGGGCCGAGCCAGATCACGTTGACCGCCGCCACCAGCGAGGTCATCAGCATCAGGATCATCGCCGCTTTAACCAGTAACCCTTTACCCAGGCCGCAGGCGTGCATCACCGTAATTTCACTTTCGGTGTATAGCCGGCCCAGCGTCATTAAAATCGCCAGAAACAGACTTAAGGGTAAAATAAGTTGCGCCATTTCAGGCACACCGAGTCCTAACAAGGTCAGAACCAGATTTGTGGGGATTTCGCCATCCACCGCCGCCCCTAAGATCCTGACTAACTTCTGACAAAAGAAGATTAGCAGCAGGATAAACAGGATAGCCAGCTGGCTTTTGAGCGTTTCCCGAACCAGATATCTAATAATGATCACGCTTAGTACGCCTGTGAAAACTTGTCTTTTTGCAGGAAAATCGCTAGTTTCAACGCTTATCAGCCATTTTTCTTCATCAATGGCCGTATTGGTCGCTAAAATGGTCTGTTAATGCGTCAGGGTGGTGAAAAAACATCACATTGTCACCCCACTCATTATGACCAGCGGCGTTAAATTGTCATGGCGTCGCGCCAAATAATGGGTGACGAACGCGCTACATTCTAACGACAGCTACGGCCGTTGTCTTTAAGATTCAGGAGAGTGCATGGAGTTCAGTGTAAAAAGCGGCAGCCCGGAAAAACAGCGGAGCGCCTGCATTGTTGTAGGCGTTTTTGAGCCGCGCCGTTTATCGCCCATTGCCGAACAGCTGGATAAAATCAGCGACGGCTATATCAGTGCGCTGCTGCGCCGCGGCGAACTGGAGGGCAAAGTCGGCCAGACGCTGCTGCTGCACCATGTGCCGAATATTCTCTCTGAACGTATTCTGCTGATTGGCTGCGGCAAAGAGCGCGAGCTGGACGAGCGTCAGTATAAGCAGGTGATCCAGAAGACCATTAACACGCTGAATGACACCGGCTCCATGGAAGCGGTCTGCTTCCTGACCGAACTGCATGTTAAAGGCCGCAACACCTACTGGAAAGTGCGCCAGGCTATCGAAACTTCGAAAGAGGCGCTCTACAACTTTGATCAGCTGAAAAGCAATAAAGTTGAGCCGCGTCGTCCGCTGCGCAAGCTGGTGTTCAACGTCCCGACGCGTCGCGAACTCACCAGCGGTGAGCGCGCTATTCAGCATGGCCTTGCCGTAGCAGCCGGCGTGAAAGCGGCAAAAGATCTCAGCAACATGCCGCCAAATATCTGTAATGCGGCCTATCTCGCTTCGCAGGCACGCCAGCTGGCGGACGCTTACAGCAAAAACGTTACGACCCGTGTTATCGGCGAACAGCAGATGAAAGAGCTGGGCATGAATGCCTATCTTGCGGTCGGCGCCGGTTCGCACAATGAGTCGCTGATGTCGGTTATTGAGTACAAAGGTAACAGCGATCCGGACGCGCGTCCCATCGTGCTGGTGGGTAAAGGGCTGACCTTTGACGCCGGCGGCATTTCCATCAAGCCTGCTGAAGGCATGGATGAGATGAAATATGATATGTGCGGCGCGGCCTCGGTCTATGGCGTAATGCGCATGGTGGCGGAACTCAATCTGCCGCTGAACGTCGTGGGCGTGCTGGTGGGCTGTGAAAATATGCCGGATGGCCGCGCAATGCGCCCGGGCGATGTTCTGACCACGATGTCAGGCCAGACGGTGGAAGTGCTGAATACCGATGCTGAAGGTCGTCTGGTGCTGTGCGACGCCCTCACCTACGTTGAACGTTTTGAGCCTGAAGTGGTGATTGACGTGGCGACCCTGACCGGTGCCTGCGTAATTGCGCTGGGCCATCACGTAAGCGGCCTGCTTTCGAATCACAATCCGCTGGCGCATGAGCTGATCAGCGCTTCTGAACAGTCAGGCGACCGCGCGTGGCGGCTGCCAATGGCCGATGAGTATCAGGAGCAGCTGGAGTCGAACTTTGCCGATATGGCGAATATCGGCGGACGTCCGGGCGGTGCGATTACGGCCGCCTGCTTCCTGGCGCGTTTTGCACGCAAATATAACTGGGCGCACCTCGATATCGCCGGCACCGCATGGCGCTCCGGTAAAGCCAAAGGCGCTACCGGTCGTCCGGTACCGATGCTCTCTCAGTTCCTGCTGAACCGTGCGGGTCTGAACGGCGACGATTAATCGGTATTGCGCGTCCTGTGGCGGCATTTCTCCCGTAGGGGCGCCATTCATGGCGCCCGGTTTGATGCGCGTGCGGAACGTGATGACGCCATTCATGGCGCCCGGGGGTGATGCGCGCGCGAGACGTGATAACGTTCAATATGGCGCGGTGTTTGACCAGGGGCGCATAAATGCGCCCCCTGTGGCGGCATTTCCCCTGTAGGGGCGCCATTCATGGCGCCCGGTTTGATGCGCGTGCGGAACGTGATGACGCCATTCATGGCGCCCGGGTTGACGCGCGTACGGGACGTGATGACGCCATCAACAACATTCCTGCTGCTGATATCGGCCTTAATGTTGGACGCACGCCGCGCGCTGACGCACAATGCTCTCTGTTGTTACTGATGGAATTTAGCCCGCCATGAAAAACGCCACCTTCTATGTTTTAGAGTCAGAAAGCGCCAGTGATGGCCTTAGCGCTATTGAAGCGCTGGTGTGCGATCTGGCTGCTACCCGCTGGCGTGAAGGCAAACGTATCCTGATCGCCTGTGAAAGCGAAGCGCAGGCGAACCGGCTGGATGAGGCGCTGTGGCAGCGCCCGGCTAACGCCTTTGTGCCACATAATCTGGCGGGTGAAGGCCCGCGTTACGGTGCGCCGGTAGAGCTTGCCTGGCCGCAGCGCCGCAGCAGTGCGCCGCGCGATTTGCTGATCAGCCTGCTGCCGGCATTCGCAGATTTTGCCACCGCTTTCCATGAAGTGATAGACTTCGTACCGTATGAAGAATCCCTGAAACAACCGGCGCGCGATCGCTATAAAGCCTATCGTAGCGTTGGTTTCCAACTGAAAACGGCGCCACCACCCCCGCCGCAAACGACATAGCAGAAATGGACAAGACATATAACCCGCAAGATATCGAGCAGCCGCTCTACGAGCACTGGGAACAGCAGGGCTACTTTAAACCGAATGGCGACACCAGCCAGGAAAGCTTTTGCATCATGATCCCGCCGCCGAACGTTACCGGCAGCTTGCATATGGGTCACGCCTTCCAGCAGACCATTATGGATACCATGATCCGCTACCAGCGCATGCAGGGTAAAAATACCCTGTGGCAGGCGGGCACTGACCATGCCGGTATTGCGACGCAGATGGTTGTAGAGCGTAAGATCGCCGCCGAAGAGGGGAAAACGCGCCAGGATTATGGTCGTGACGCCTTTATCGATAAAATCTGGGAGTGGAAAGCGGAATCAGGCGGCACTATTACCCGCCAGATGCGCCGCCTCGGCAACTCCGTGGACTGGGAGCGCGAGCGCTTCACCATGGATGACGGCCTCTCAAATGCGGTGAAAGAAGTTTTTGTGCGCCTTTATAAAGAGAACCTGATCTACCGTGGCAAACGCCTGGTAAACTGGGACCCTAAACTGCGCACCGCTATCTCCGATCTGGAAGTAGAAAACCGCGAAAGCAAAGGCTCGATGTGGCATATCCGCTATCCGCTGGCGGATGGCGCGACCACGGCAGACGGCAAAGATTATCTGGTTGTCGCCACCACCCGTCCGGAAACCCTGCTGGGCGATACCGGCGTTGCCGTCAATCCGGAAGATCCACGCTATAAAGATCTGATCGGCAAAGAGCTGATTCTGCCGCTGGTAGATCGCCGCATTCCGATCGTGGGTGATGAGCACGCCGATATGGAAAAAGGCACCGGCTGCGTGAAGATCACTCCGGCGCACGATTTCAACGACTATGAAGTGGGTCGTCGTCACAAGTTGCCGATGATCAACATTCTGACCTTTGACGGCGATATCCGCAGCCGTGCTGAGGTGTTTGACACCAACGGTGAAGCGAGCACCGCCTGCTCCGATGAAATTCCGGCGGCGTTTCAGGGTATGGAGCGCTTTGCCGCGCGTAAAGCGATTGTCGCTGCCGTGGATGAAGCGGGCCTGCTGGATGAGATCAAGCCACACGACCTGACGGTGCCGTACGGCGATCGCGGCGGCGTGGTGATTGAGCCGATGCTGACCGATCAGTGGTACGTGCGTACTGCCCCGCTGGCGAAAGTTGCGGTAGAAGCGGTAGAGAACGGCGACATCCAGTTTGTACCGAAGCAGTATGAAAATATGTACTTCTCCTGGATGCGCGATATTCAGGACTGGTGTATTTCACGCCAGCTCTGGTGGGGGCATCGCATTCCGGCGTGGTATGACAACGACGGCAACGTCTATGTCGGCCGCACCGAAGAAGAAGTGCGTCAGGAAAATAATCTGGCTGCAGACGTGGCGCTGCGTCAGGATGATGACGTGCTGGATACCTGGTTCTCCTCCGGCCTGTGGACCTTCTCTACTCTTGGCTGGCCAGAGAACACCGAAGCGCTGCGCACCTTCCACCCCACCAGCGTGCTGGTGAGCGGCTTCGACATTATCTTCTTCTGGATCGCGCGCATGATCATGCTGACCATGCACTTTATCAAAGATGAAAACGGCAAGCCGCAGGTGCCGTTTAAGACCGTCTATATGACCGGTCTGATCCGCGATGAAGAGGGACAGAAGATGTCGAAGTCGAAAGGCAACGTCATCGATCCGCTCGATATGGTTGATGGGATTTCGCTGGAAGCGCTGCTGGAGAAACGTACCGGCAACATGATGCAGCCGCAGCTGGCGGAAAAAATCCGCAAGCGCACCGAGAAGCAGTTCCCGGACGGCATCGTGCCATCAGGCACTGACGCCCTGCGCTTTACGCTGGCCGCGCTGGCCTCAACCGGACGCGATATCAACTGGGATATGAAGCGTCTTGAAGGCTATCGCAACTTCTGTAATAAGCTGTGGAACGCCAGCCGCTTTGTGCTGATGAATACCGAAGATCAGGATTGCGGTCAGCAGGGTGGCGAACTAAAGCTGTCGCTGGCGGATCGCTGGATCCTGAGCGAGTTTAACCGCACGGTGAAAGCGTACCGTGAGGCGCTGGACAGCTATCGCTTCGATATCGCGGCCAATATTCTCTATGACTTCACCTGGAATCAGTTCTGCGACTGGTATCTGGAGCTGACTAAGCCGGTGATGAACAGCGGCAGCGAAGCGGAGCTGCGCGGCACGCGCAACACGCTGGTAACGGTGCTGGAAGCCCTGCTGCGTCTGGCACACCCGATTATTCCGTTTATTACGGAAACTATCTGGCAGCGCGTAAAAGTGCTGAAAAACATCGATCATGACACCATTATGCTGCAGCCGTTCCCGCAGTATGAAGTGGCAAATGAGGATGCACCAGCGCAGGCCGATATCGAGTGGATGAAGCAGGCAATTGTGGCAGTGCGTAATATTCGTGCTGAGATGAACATTGCGCCGAGTAAGCCGCTGGATGTGCTGCTGCGCGACTGCTCCGCTGACGCACAGCGTCGCGTGGAAGAGAACCGCAACTTCCTCTCCCGCCTGGCGCGTCTCGCGAGCCTGACGATCCTGCCGGCGGGCGACAAAGGCCCGGTCTCTGTGACCAAGATCGTCGAGGGCGCAGAGCTGCTGATCCCGATGGCCGATCTGGTCAACAAAGAGGCGGAGCTGGAGCGTCTGGCAAAAGAGCTGCTGAAGCTGGATGTTGAGATTGAGAAGATCCAGACCAAGCTGGCGAACGAAGGCTTTGTGTCGCGCGCTCCGGAAGCGGTGGTCGCGAAAGAGCGCGAGCGCGTGGCGGAGATGGAGCAGTCA
Organism: Pantoea sp. RIT413; assembly: GCF_003057675.2. Taxonomy (NCBI): domain Bacteria; kingdom Pseudomonadati; phylum Pseudomonadota; class Gammaproteobacteria; order Enterobacterales; family Erwiniaceae; genus Pantoea; species Pantoea sp. RIT413. The sequence goes on along the minus strand of NZ_QBJB02000010.1, from coordinate 96,471 downwards.
AAAGCAAAACTGATTGAACAGCAGGGCGTGATTGCGGCATTGTAAGCGCTTAAGACCTGTTCGTTAACCGAAGCCGGGCTCTGCCCGGCTTTTTTATTACCGGAATTCTGCCATGAGCACCCTCACCTCACTGAATCTGCAGGTCCGCCCGATCTGCGCCGCGGACAACCAGCCGATTGCACAGGTGATCCGCACGGTGTCAGCCGAGTTTGGCCTGACCGCGGATAAAGGCTATACCGTCGCCGATCCCCAGCTTGATAGCCTGTTTGAACTCTACAGTACCCCAGGGAGCGCCTACTGGATTGTGGAGCTGGAAGGCAGCGTCGTGGGCGGCGGCGGCATTGCGCCGCTGGCGTGCAGCGCGCCCGATATCTGCGAACTCCAGAAGATGTATTTTCTGCCGCAGGTGCGCGGGCTCGGCCTGGCGCGTGAACTGGCGCTGCGCGCGCTGGCGTTTGCCCAGGCGCAGGGGTTCCGCCGCTGCTATCTGGAGACCACCGCCAGCCTGACGCGGGCGATTGCGCTTTATGAAGCGCTGGGATTTACGCACATTGACCGCGCCATGGGCTGTACCGGTCACGTCGATTGCGAAGTGCGGATGCTTAAAACGCTGGCGTAGAAGCCCGCACTCAGAACGCGGGCACGCCGCTGTGAAAGCGCAGCTCCGTATCCGGCTCGCCGATCAGGCGCGCTTCCGCTGCGCCGATCGCCTGCACGCGCGGTGTAATATCGCGCGGTGAGATCTGCGCTGCCAGCGCAAGGTAGTCCTGATAGTGACGCGCTTCTGAACGCAGCAGCGAGATATAGAACTTCTCCAGCTGCGCATCCAGATGCGGTGCCAGGCTGGCAAACCGTTCGCAGGAGCGCGCTTCAATATAGGCGCCGCAAATCAGCTTATCCACCAGCGTATCGGGCTCATGGGTGGTGACCTCCCGCAGCAGCCCTTTTGCATAGCGGCTGGCGGTGATTTTGCGGTAAATCAGACCGCGCGCCTGCATGATCTCCCATACCTGATAAAAGTGGTGCAGCTCCTCTTTGATCAGCAGCACCATCTTCTCCACCATCTCATCCGCCCACGGCAGTTCGTTGCGCACGATAACGCTTTTGGTCAGATTTTTATGCGCATTGATGAAGTCGCTGCTGTGCGCTTCGCCAAAGACAAACGCCTCATAAGGTTCGAGCCACGCCAGAATCGCCTCACCGCTCGGTTTATCTGCCACATATTTACGGATCAGCCATACGGCGGTCTGTGCCGCTTTCAGCTCACATACCATGTGATCGGTCAGCAGCAGCGTAAGATTTTCCGGTTTGCGCGCCTCTGCGATCCACGCCTCAGGCGTGCGACAGTGCAGGAACTGGTGGATGGGTGCTAATAGCGGGGCGTAATTCATCGGTGGTCTTTACAGGCAGGTAAGTGAAACGGGCGACAGGCGCCGCCCGGTACAATCAGTGACGGACGCCGTTATCCTCGCCGTCGTCGTCCATCTCTTCATCTTCGTCTTCGTCATCTTCCGCGTTGGGATCTTCGAAGTAGGTACCCCAGCCGTCATAATCGACGTTGTATTTGCCCACCAGGTTCACCAGCTGCTCAACCTGCGCATCGATCAGTTCAGGTTTCAGGGCAGATTCGCTGAGGATATCCACACACATTACCGTGGTGCCATCTTCCAGCTCCAGCTCTTCCGGCTCGGTGACTTCATAGCCCAGCTTAAACGCATCAACTGCCGCTTTTTCCAGCGAGTCGAAGTTGTTGCAGGAGAGATGATGTTCAATGGTGTAGAGCGCGTCCGGATCGCTTCCGTCATCCAGCAGCTCTTCGATGATCAGACGCGTCTCTTCGCGCTGTTCTTCCAGCAATGCTTCGTATGCCATGTGTGAGTCCTCAAAATGGTGGCAGTGAATGCAATTATTTTCCCATACTGCCTCGCGCGCCACTACACAAAACAGAAAGTTTATTTGCGCCGGGGTTGAAAATGAATATTCATACCATTAAATTGAATTTTAATTCATTATTAAGCAGCTTACGGAGCAAAGCATGAGCCAGTTATATTCGAAACATTTCCTGCGGTTGCTGGATTTTACTCCGGCAGAGATCGCCAGCCTGCTGTCGCTGGCCGCTGAATTAAAGCAGGCCAAAAAAAGCGGCAGTGAACCGCGCTACCTTACCGGCAAAAATATTGCGCTCATCTTCGAAAAAGACTCGACCCGTACCCGATGCTCTTTCGAAGTTGCCGCTTACGATCAGGGTGCAAACGTGACCTATCTCGGGCCGGGCGGCAGTCAGATTGGGCATAAAGAGTCGATGAAAGACACCGCCCGGGTGCTGGGACGCTTCTATGACGGTATTCAGTATCGCGGCTATGGTCAGGCGCTGGTGGAAACTTTGGCTGAACACGCCGGTGTACCAGTGTGGAACGGTCTGACCGATGAGTTTCATCCTACGCAGCTGCTGGCCGATCTGCTCACGATGCAGGAGCAGCTGCCGGGTAAAGCGCTGAGCGACATGACGCTGGTGTATGTGGGCGACGCGCGCAATAACATGGGCAACAGCATGCTGGAGGCCGCCGCGCTGACGGGGCTCGATTTGCGTCTGGTAGCGCCTGAAGCGTGCTGGCCGGAGAGCGAGCTGGTAGAGACGTGCCGGGCAGCGGCGGCGCAAACCGGCGGCAAAATTACGCTGACGGAGAATATCGCCGAAGGCGTGCAGGGTGCAGACTTTATCTATACTGACGTCTGGGTCTCTATGGGCGAGGCGAAATCGGTGTGGGAAGAGCGTATCGCTCTGCTGCGCCCCTATCAGGTTAACAGCGCGATGCTGGCGCTGACCGGTAATCCGCAGGTGAAGTTTCTGCACTGCCTGCCCGCTTTTCACGATGACAAAACCACGCTGGGCCAGCAGCTGGCGGCGCAGTACGGACTGGAAGCCGGAATGGAAGTCAGCGACGAGGTATTTGAGTCGGCGCACAGCGTGGTATTCGATCAGGCGGAAAACCGCATGCACACCATTAAAGCAGTGATGGTGGCCACGCTGGCTCAGCGCTGATTAACGCCAGGCAAACGTTTACTTAGCGCTTGCTGCCCGCCCGCGAATGCGTATAATGCGCCACAATTTGCCGGAGGAAATATGCCACAGCGCCAGCCACATTTTGCCGCTCCCGTCCGCCTGAACGCAGGCGGCACCGCTGTTTCTTTCCGCTATTCACCGATCGTAATAAAGCCCCTGTAAAGGGGCTTTTTTTTGTCCGCTATCCGGCAGCACTGAGGAGAAAGCTATGGCTAACCCGCTATATCGCAAACACATCATTTCCATCAACGATCTCAATCGCGATGAACTGGAGCTGGTGCTGCACACCGCTGCCCGGCTTAAGGCGCAGCCGCAGCCTGAGCTGCTGAAGCATAATGTGATTGCCAGCTGTTTTTTCGAAGCCTCTACCCGGACCCGCCTCTCGTTTGAGACGGCGATGCATCGCCTGGGCGCATCGGTGGTCGGGTTCGCCGACGGCGGTAATACCTCGCTGGGCAAAAAAGGCGAAACGCTGGCCGACACCATTTCCGTCATCGGCACCTACGTTGACGCTATCGTGATGCGCCATCCGCAGGAGGGTGCGGCGCGTCTGGCCACGGAATTTTCCGGCGGCGTACCGATCCTCAACGCCGGCGATGGTGCGAATCAGCATCCGACGCAAACCCTGCTCGATCTCTTTACCATCCGTGAAACGCAGGGGCGGCTTGATAACCTCAGCGTCGCGATGGTCGGCGATCTGAAATATGGCCGTACCGTGCACTCGCTTACGCAGGCGCTGGCAAAATTCACCGGCAACCGTTTTTACTTTATCGCCCCGTCAGCACTCGCCATGCCCGCCTATATTACCGATATGCTGGATGAACAGAACATCGTCTGGACGCGGCACGACAGCATTGAAGAGGTGCTGCCTGAACTCGACATTCTTTATATGACACGGGTGCAGAAAGAGCGTCTCGATCCGTCAGAGTACGCCAATGTTAAGGCACAGTTCATTCTGCGCGCCGCCGATCTGCACGGCGCGCGCGGCAATATGAAGGTGCTGCATCCGCTGCCGCGCGTGGATGAGATCGCCACCGACGTCGACAGCACGCCCCACGCCTGGTATTTCCAGCAGGCGGGGAACGGCATTTTTGCCCGCCAGGCGCTTCTGGCGCTGGTACTGAATAGCGAACTGACAGACTAAGGAGCCGACGATCATGACCCAGGATAATAAACTGCAGGTAGAAGCGATTAAACGCGGCACGGTAATCGATCATATTCCGGCCCAGACGGGATTTACGTTGCTGTCGCTGTTCCGCCTGACGGAAACCGAGCAGCGTATTACCATCGGCCTTAACCTTCCTTCCGGCGAGATGGGACGTAAGGATCTGATCAAAATCGAGAACACTTTTCTTACTGAAGATCAGATCAATCAGCTGGCGTTTTATGCGCCGCACGCTACGGTAAACCGTATCGAAGAGTATGAGGTGGTGGCCAAAATTACCCCAACGCTGCCGGCGCGCATTGAGCAGGTGCTGACCTGCCCGAACAGCAACTGTATCAGCCGCAGCGAGCCGGTTTTCTCCAGCTTTGCGGTAAAGCAGCGTGAAGATGATATCCACCTGCAGTGTAAATATTGCGAGAAGTCGTTTGCCCGCCATGTGGTGCTGGGTCACTGGTAATCATCTGACCGCTCCCTATAATGGGAACCCTTGCTTACGCGGCGAGCGCCCCGCTGGCCGCGCACTTCTGAGGAGAAACGATGTCTCGCGAAATCAGTACGGAACAGGCTCCCGCCGCTATCGGTCCCTATGTGCAGGGCGTAGATCTCGGCAGCATGATTATCACCTCCGGACAGATCCCGGTCGATCCGGCAACCGGCGCGGTCGCCGATGATGTGGCAGCCCAGGCGCGCCAGTCGCTGGAGAATGTCAAAGCGATTGTTGAAGCAGCCGGTCTGCAGGTTGGCGACATTGTCAAAACCACGGTCTTTGTCAAAGACCTCAACGACTTTGCCACGGTTAACGCCACTTACGAGGCGTTTTTTACTGAGCATCAGGCCAGCTTCCCGGCGCGCTCCTGTGTCGAGGTCGCCCGCCTGCCTAAAGATGTCAAAATTGAGATTGAAGCGATCGCCGTACGTCGCTGATCCCCTGCCCCTCTCCCGGCCGGGAGGGGGGACTCACCACTTCCTTGCGGCATATCAAGCCATACGCAATTAATCCCGCCCGAACACAACATATAGTCATTACACTACCTGAAATATCTATATATAGCTCAGGAGTGGTGAATGGTGACGACGGTTATAAAACGCGACGGCTGCAGAGTCCCCTTTGATATACAGCGTATTGAACAGGCCATTGCGGCGGCGGCAGAGGCAGTGGCGCAGTGCGATCCTGCCTGGTGCCGGGCGCTGGCTGAGCAGATTGGTCAGCAGCTGGCCGCGCGCGCGGAAGTCGATATCCATGAGATCCAGCTGGCGGCTGAAGAGGCGCTGATGCATGCCGGTAAACCGGCGGTGGCGCGCGCGTGGATTGAGTATCGCCACGCCCGGGACCGGGCGCGCGAGCAGCGCAGCCGGCTGCATCACGCCATCAGGGGGCTGGTGGAGCAGACCGACACCGCGCTGCTGCATGAGAATGCGAACAAAGACAGTAATGTCATCCCGACCCAGCGCGACCTGCTGGCGGGCATCGTGGCAAAACATTATGCGCAGCGGCATCTGCTGCCGCGCGCGGTGGCCGAGGCGCACGATCGCGGCGAGATCCACTATCACGATCTCGATTACGCCCCCTTTTTCCCGATGTTCAACTGCATGCTGGTCGACCTGCGCGGCATGCTGACCCGGGGCTTCAAAATGGGCAATGCGGAGATCGAGCCGCCGAAATCGATCGCCACCGCCACCGCCGTTACCGCGCAGATCATCGCGCAGGTCGCCAGCCATATTTATGGCGGCACGACGCTTAACCGCATTGATGAAGTGCTGGCGCCGTTTGTGGAATTAAGCATGGCGAAGCATCGGCAGGTCGCGGCGGCGTGGCAGATCGCCCGCGCGGAGGAGTATGCCCGGGAACGCACTGAAAAAGAGTGCCTTGACGCGTTTCAGTCGCTGGAATATGAAGTCAATACGCTGCACACCGCCAACGGCCAGACCCCGTTTGTGACCTTTGGCTTCGGGCTTGGCACCTGCGAAGCAGCACGCATGATCCAGCGGGCGATTCTGCACAACCGTATCGCCGGGCTGGGTAAAAACCATAAAACGGCGGTATTTCCCAAGCTGGTTTTTGCCATCCGCGAGGGGATTAACCGTCGACCGGGCGACATTAATTACGATATCAAACAGCTGGCGCTGCGCTGCGCCGCTAAACGCATGTATCCCGACATCCTCAATTATGACCAGGTTGTGGCGGTGACCGGCTCATTTAAAACGCCGATGGGCTGCCGCAGCTTTCTCGACCGCTATGACGTGCAGGGAGAGCCGGTTCATGACGGGCGCTGCAACCTCGGCGTGGTAACGATCAATCTGCCGCGCATTGCGCTGGAGGCACAGGGCAATGATGACCGCTTCTGGCAACTGCTCGATAAGCGGCTGGCGCTGACAAAGCAGGCCCTGATGACGCGTATCGCGCGTCTTGAACGCACCAAAGCGCGCGTGGCGCCGATTCTTTACATGGAGGGAGCGTGCGGCATACGGCTGCAGGCTGATGAAGAGATTGGCGTTCTGTTCCGCAACGGACGCGCGTCGGTTTCGCTTGGCTTTATTGGTCTGCATGAGACGCTGAATGCGCTGAGCGGTAATGCGCAGCACCCTTACGATTCGCCCGCGCTGCAGGCAAAAGGCGTGGCGATTGTTTCCCGCCTGCGCGCGGCGGCCAGCGCGTGGAAAGCGGAGAGCGGCTACGGCTTTAGCCTCTACAGCACGCCGAGTGAAAACCTGTGCGATCGCTTCTGTCGCCTCGATGCAGCGGAATTTGGTGTGGTTCCGGGCGTGACCGATAAAGGCTACTACACCAACAGCTTCCACCTTGATGTAGAGAAGAAGGTGAATCCGTACGACAAAATCGATTTTGAAGCGCCCTATCCGGCCATCAGCAGCGGCGGCTTTATCTGTTACGGCGAATATCCCAGCCTGCAGCACAACCTGAAAGCGCTGGAAGATGTCTGGGACTACAGCTATCACCGCGTGCCCTACTACGGCACCAATACACCGATCGATGAGTGCTACGCCTGCGGCTTCAGCGGCGAGTTCAGCTGCACCAGCAAAGGCTTTACCTGTCCCGCCTGTGGCAATCGCGACCCTGCCCGGGTCTCCGTGACGCGCCGCGTCTGCGGCTATCTTGGCAGCCCGGACGCCCGCCCCTTCAATGCCGGTAAACAGCAGGAGGTGCAGCGACGCGTGAAGCACATGAGTGGCGGCCTGCCGAAATGATGCGTATTCATGGCTATTATGACATTGACGTGGTGAACGGGCCGGGCACGCGCTGCACGCTGTTTGTCGCGGGCTGCGAGCATCGGTGCCGGGGCTGCTATAACCCGCGCACCTGGCGCACCGACACGGGCACACCCTTTACGCTGCAGATGGAAGAACAGCTGATTGCCGATCTCAACGATACCCGCGTGCCGCGTCAGGGCTTATCGCTCAGCGGGGGCGATCCGCTGCATCCGCACAACGTACCGCATATTCGCCGGCTGGTGCGGCGCGTGCGGCGCGACTGCCCCGGTAAAGATATCTGGCTCTGGACCGGCTATGAGCTGGCTGAGCTTTCTGCCGCTCAGCGGGTGATACTCGACGCTATCGATGTGCTGATTGATGGCCGCTTTGTTGAGGCTGAAAAGGATGCACGGCTGCAGTGGCGCGGCAGTCGTAATCAAAAGATCTGGTGGTTGCGCCAGCCGCCGCCTGCGGAAGACATTGCGCCGCCGGGCTTGCGTTTCAGTGATTAGCGTCCAGACTTGTCAGGTCACTCATGCAACGAACCCTGGGTTCGTTAACCACATGGAGAAGAGAAGATGGGCAAGAAAATAGCGGTTCTGATCACCGATGATTTTGAGGATTCTGAATTTACCTCACCAGCGGATGCTTACACCCAGGCGGGCCATGAAGTGGTCACCATTGAGATGCAGGCAGGAAAAACGGTGAAAGGTAAACAGGGCAAAGCGGAAGTGAAGATTGATAAAGATATCGATCACGTCAGTGCAGCAGAATTTGATGCACTGCTGCTGCCGGGCGGCCACTCCCCCGACGCGCTGCGCGGTGACGATCGCTTTGTCAATTTCACCAAAGAGTTTGTTGCCAGCGGCAAACCGATTTTCGCTATTTGTCACGGTCCACAGCTGCTGATCAGCGCCAACGGCGTGCGCGGCCGCAAGATGACCTGTGTGAAAGCGATTGCGATCGATTTGCGTAACGCGGGTGCCGATTTTTACGACAAAGAAGTGGTCGTGGATGATGACAAGCTGGTCACCAGCCGCACCCCGGAAGATCTGCCGGCATTTAACCGCGAATCGCTGCGCATACTGAGCGCATCATAATATCCCGGCCGCCCGTAGTATCCAGGGCGGCATGAATGCCGCCCCTACAATTATACGACCTGTAGGGGGCGCATTCATGCGCCCCTGGTTTTTGCGATATACCCGCCCCAGGGCGGCATGAATGCCGCCCCTGTGATTGCACGACCTGTAGGGGGCGCATTTATGCGCCCCTGGTTTATTTATGATGCGATACGCTGCCAGCTGATTTTCTTACCAAAACCCAGCGTGTTATCCGTCATCTTCAGCTCATCTATCGTGAGCTGCCAGAGAGGCGCGGTGACTTTTTTTGCGACCGGAAAACGGCGCTGATAGGCGCTTAACGCCTGCGCATCCTCGCTTAGCCGGATATGTCCGCGATACTGGACGCCTTTAAGCAGCTGAACTCTTTTCGGCTGGCCATTAATGGTGCCTGCGACCTGCGGGTTATGCAGCATCATGGCACCGTGACGCGTGGCGGTGTCGCTCATCAGCCAGAATGCCATCTGTGCTTCATCAAACAGATAGTAGCAATTAGCGCACCACAGCTCTTCCGATGCGCTGGCGCAGAGCGAAAGCACATGCTGTTTCTTCAGGTAGCGCAGTAAATGAGACAGATCGGACAAAGGTCGCTCCCTGCACATAGCCGTGAACGCGGCGGCACGTTACACTGCTGGTGCTTTGTTTTGAGGTCTGAGAAATGGAACAGAACTGGCAGCTTTATATGCTGCAAACCGCTGCCGGGATGATCTATACCGGAATTACCACCGATGTGGCGCGCCGGCTGCTGCAGCATCAGCAGGGACGCGGCGCCCGCTCGCTGCGCGGTAAAGGGCCGCTTACGCTGATGTTTCACTGCCCTGCCGGTGACCGCGCTGCGGCTTCACGCCTGGAGTATCAGGTCAAACAACTCGCCCGTACCCACAAACTGCTGCTGATAGCGCAACAGCCGGCGTGTCTGACCACCTGGTTTACTCAGCGTGGTTAAAAGGCGCAGCAAATACCACTAACCCTTCTGCGCCGCTGAACGCATCGTCTGCCAGCTTGTAAATCTGGAATGTCGCCTCGCTGTCGGGCCAGCGGCAGTGCAGCCCATGATGGGCCGCCAGCTCAAAGCCCAGCGGCTGGTAAAATGCGGGATCGCCCAGCACCACGACCGCGCTGTAGCTGAATTCATTCAGGGAATCGAGCCCCTCATAAACCAGCTGCTTTGCCAGGCCCTGCCCGCGTACCGAACTGTCAACGGCCAGTGGAGCCAGCGCCACCCAGTTACGATCTTCACCCTGCAGCGTTACCGGACTGAAAGCAGCATAGCCCAGCACCTGACCCTCATCATCGGTTGCCACCACGCCCAGCGTGAGCAATCCATCTTCGCGCAGCTGCTGTACCCGTTCAGCTTCAGCTGGGGTCGCAAAACTGCGTTTTAACAGGCTGTCGATGCCGGCAGCATCAACGCCAATCTCAGTACGAATTAACATGGCATCCCCGTGCGTGACGCATAAGCCTGCGCCTTTTGTTTCCCTTCTGCCTTAGCCCGAGCAGCTACCAGCAGCAAGTCGTTGGCTTCGCCGCGAAACCCGGCATCTGCTTCGGCGTCGCGTGAAACGGTCAGACGCCTCCTGCAGCGTGGCGATGCGGCAAAACTGACTCGCAGCAATCCGATCGCCCAGGCCGCGCCCTTGCAGAAAGTCTAACTCACCTTCAGCGAAAACATGACGAAATTGCGCGTTTAAGAGTTGTTGCAAAAGAGTTTTTTCCATCTCCGTACCCGCTTTGCCCGCAATATACGCCTATTCAGCAGGCTTTTTCCCCTAACCGGCGGCGTACGGTTACGAACGGTGTGGCTCTGCGTATTTATAACAGGTTATCAATTATGCCATCTCTGTCGCGCAGTCCTCCCTGCTGAGATCAACAAGCCTGCTATTACGCGTCAGGAAAATAGCGCAGCGGCAGGGGTATACCTTCCGGAAAAATGGTTAATAAAGGCACAATCCGGCTACATCCCTGCCCTTAATAGCAGTTTTAATATGGGTAATGTTGCGTAATACTTATGGCAGCAGGCTGTTCAACGCCTGCGCCATCATTTGCTGGAGTACTCATGTCTGAGAAAAAACCTGTTCGCCTGTCCGTGCTGGATCTGGCTCCTATTCCGCAAGGCGCGTCTGCGCGCGACGCCTTTCACCATTCACTGGCGCTGGCGCGTCAGGCGGAAGCGCTGGGTTTCCACCGCTACTGGCTCGCTGAGCATCACAACATGACCGGTATTGCCAGCGCGGCGACCTCGGTGCTGATCGGGTATCTCGCGGCAAATACCGAAACCCTGCGGCTTGGATCCGGCGGGATTATGCTGCCTAACCATGCGCCGCTGGTGATTGCCGAGCAGTTCGGTACCCTGGAGTCGCTCTACCCTGGTCGCATCGATCTCGGGCTGGGCCGTGCACCGGGTTCCGATCAGCGCACGATGATGGCGCTGCGCCGTCATCTCTCCAGCGCCCAGGCCGACAGCTTCCCGGAAGATGTCGCTGAGCTGCTGCGCTGGTTTGATGCTGAAGAAGGCGAGCATCATCCGGTACAGCCAGTGCCGGGCCTCGGCCTGAAAATTCCGGTGTGGCTGCTCGGCTCAAGCCTTTACAGCGCTCAGCTGGCGGCGAAGCTCGGGCTGCCGTTTGCCTTTGCCTCGCACTTCGCCCCGGATCTGCTGCTGCAGGCGCTGCATCTGTACCGTGAGAAGTTCCAGCCTTCGGCGCGCCTGGCTAAGCCATACGCTATGGTCTGTGTGAATATTGTGGCGGCAGAGAGTGAGCGCGACGCGCGCTTCCTGTTTACCTCCATGCAGCAGCAGTTTATCAACCTGCGCCGCGGCAAGCCGGGCCCGCTGCCTGCGCCGGTGGAAAATATGGATAGCCTCTGGTCGCCGTCAGAGCAGTATGGCGTGCAGCAGGCGCTGAGCATGTCGATTGTGGGCGATAGCGAAAAGGTGCGTCACGGTCTGGCAGCGTTGCAGCGCGAAACGCAGGCGGATGAGATCATGGTCAACGGTCAGATCTTCGATCCCAAAGCGCGGCTGCGCTCATTTGCGCTGGCGATGGAAGCTGCCGGCACGCTGTAGCAGGTTGAGTAAAAGAGATAAAAAAAGGGACGCCGCATGGCGTCCCTTTTTATTGCTTAACGTTTAGCGATTATGCATCACGACGACGTGAGGTGCCTTCGTCGCGACGTGGGCCACGGCCCGCTTCGCGGCTAAAGCGTCCGCCTTCGCGGCCACCTTCACGACGCTCGGAGAAGCGACGCGGTGCGCCTTCACCACGTGGTGCATCACCACGCGGTGCGCTGCTGCGACGCTCACCACCGAAATCACGACCGCCGCTGCGGCGCTCAGTACGCTCGTGCGGCTGTGCATCACCCAGCAGCTGCATATTCATCGGCTTGTTCAGAATACGCGTGCGCGTGAAGTGCTGCAGAACTTCACCCGGCATGCCTTTTGGCAGTTCGATGGTGGAGTGCGTGCCAAACAGCTTGATGTTACCAATGTAGCGGCTGCTGATATCGCCTTCGTTAGCGATAGCGCCCACAATGTGGCGAACTTCAACGCCGTCATCGCGGCCCACTTCAATGCGGTAAAGCTGCATGTCGCCAACGTCACGACGCTCACGACGTGGACGATCGCCATCACGGCTCTCACCACGGCTGTCGCGGTCACGACGCGGACGGTCAGCGCGGTCATCACGATCGCGGAACTCACGACGCTGCGGACGCGGCGCGTCAGCCGGTACGATCAGTGGACGTTCACCCTGAGCCATTTTCAGCAGGGCAGCCGCCAGCGTTTCGATATCCAGCTCTTCTTCCGGCTGCATTTTGCTCAGCAGCGCGCGATACTGATCCAGATCGCTGCTTTCCAGCTGCTGCTGTACTTTTGCTGCAAATTTGGCCAGACGACGCTCACCCAGCAGCTCTGCGTTTGGCAGTTCTACTTCCGGAATAGTCAGCTTCATGGTGCGTTCAATGTTACGCAGCAGACGACGCTCGCGGTTCTCAACGAACAGCAGCGCACGGCCAGCGCGGCCCGCACGACCGGTACGGCCGATACGGTGAACATAAGACTCCGCATCCATCGGGATATCGTAGTTAACAACCAGGCTGATACGCTCAACGTCCAGACCGCGCGCCGCAACGTCGGTTGCAATCAGGATATCAAGACGGCCATCTTTCAGGCGCTCCAGCGTCTGCTCACGCAGTGCCTGGTTCATGTCGCCGTTCAGCGCGGCACTGTTGTAGCCGCTGCGCTCTAAGGCTTCCGCCACTTCCAGCGTTGCGTTTTTGGTACGCACGAAAATGATGGCTGCATCAAAGTCTTCTGCTTCCAGGAAACGCACCAGCGCTTCAGTTTTACGGCCGTAAGCGGTCCAGTAAGACTGTGAAATATCCGGACGCGTGGTCACGCTTGACTGGATACGCACTTCCTGTGGATCTTTCATGAAGCGTTTGGTAATACGACGAATCGCTTCTGGCATAGTTGCAGAGAACAGTGCGGTCTGATGACCTTCCGGGATCTGCGCCATGATGGTTTCAACGTCTTCGATGAAGCCCATACGCAGCATTTCATCAGCTTCGTCCAGAACCAGACCACGCAGGTTAGAGAGGTCCAGAGTACCACGCTTCAGGTGGTCCAGCAGGCGGCCCGGGGTACCCACAACGATCTGTGGTCCCTGACGCAGGGCGCGCAGCTGTACGTCATAACGCTGGCCGCCATACAGGGCCACGACGTTGACGTTACGCATATGTTTAGAGAATTCTGTCATCGCTTCAGCCACCTGCACCGCCAGTTCGCGGGTCGGTGCCAGCACCAGAATCTGTGGTGCGCGGACAGAAGGATCAACGTTGTTTAACAGCGGCAGTGAGAACGCCGCGGTTTTACCACTACCGGTCTGCGCCATACCCAGAACATCGCGGCCCGCCAGCAGGTGAGGAATACACTCAGCCTGGATTGGGGAAGGCTTAACGTAGCCCATACCGTTCAGAGATTCGAGGATGTCGGCGTTCAGGCCCAGATCAGCAAAAGTGGTTTGAATATCAGTCATGTAGTACACGTGCCTCTTAGATTGCGGCGGCCAGTCTACATAACTCGTCGTGAAAATTTTCAGTCATTTTCATCAAAAAGTGTGAACCGGCTCAAATTAGAAGTTTTGACGAACAGAAAAGCCCTCACCTCTGGAGATGATGACTTTACAGGTACAACAGGCAATAAAAGTTCGTCAGCTATTGCTGGTCAGATTCTGATAAATCGTCTTGTGTCTGGCCGAGTTGCGCCAGTTCCAACAATGCGTATCGGTGTTCAACAAAGTTGTTAACGTTGTTAGACACCGCCAGTTTGAACAGCGCTTTCGCGTCGTCCTTCTCCCCCAGACTTAGGTAGTACTTACCTAAATAGAAGTTGGTTTCACTGAGATGTTCAGCGAGCGAGGTGTTATCCGTTGCGTCCGCCTTGAGACGTTCCATCAATGTTTTTTCACTGATGTCGCCCAGGTAGAACTCGACAATATTCCATCCCCATTGGTCCTTAGCCGCTTTGTCATAACGCTGTTTCAGCGCTACTTTAGCCTGGTCTTTGTCTATCTCGCTTTCAGTGAGATAGAGCCAGAGGCTGCGGAACGGATCGTTAGGATCGTCTTGATAAAACGCCAGCAGATCATCTTGCGCTAACCTGTATCGACCACCGTAGTAGAGAGCGATACCGCGGTTTAAATGCGCATAATTGTAAGTTGGATCAAGCTCAAGTACAGAATCAAACGCTTCGTAGGCGGCATCAAAGTTGCCAGCCTGCGTTAAGTATATACCAAGATAGTTAAACACTTCTGGCATATCTGGTCTTATAGACAGCGCTTGCGAGAAATCGTTCCGCGCCAGTGCCCTCAGACCCAAACTATCATACAACACTCCGCGCTCATATAACAGCTGTGCGCGTTCATCGTCGGTCAGGGCCCGACTGGCAAGAATTTGTTCCATTCGCGCCAGAATGACCTCTTGCTGCAGTGTGGGCTGCAAAGGTACTGCCAGAACTTCGTTCTTACGCCAATTGGAGTTGCTGCATCCTGCCAGCGAAATAGCTGTCGCAACAATACACCAGCGCAAAAAAGGCTTCATTTCCCACTCCCGATACAAACATTGGGATAACCATCCTGTCATCCGCCTGCTATGCACAAGGGTTCCCGCCCTCGCGATGATACTCCGGCGGTGTCAACTTATCGGCACAGCGACCGTGAGTTGACGCTACCAGAGTATACAAACACCCCTTTCTGCCGGGCAGAAAGGGGCTAATCAGGACACGCTTATTCAGCGTCAGAAGCGTCCACAGCAGCAGCTTCTGCCGGCTTCTGCTCAGTTGCCTCTTTGATGCTCAGACGTACGCGGCCCTGACGGTCAACTTCCATCACCTTAACCGGTACTTCCTGACCCATCTGCAGGTAGTCGGTCACTTTCTCTACGCGCTTGTCGGCAATCTGAGAAATATGAACCAGACCTTCTTTACCGCCACCGATAGCCACGAACGCACCGAAATCAACGATACGGGTAACTTTGCCGGAGTAGATGCGGCCCACTTCAATCTCAGCGGTGATCTCTTCGATACGACGAATCGCTTCTTTCGCTTTCTGACCGTCGGTCGCAGCGATTTTTACGGTGCCGTCATCTTCGATTTCGATGGTAGTGCCGGTCTCTTCGGTCAGCGCACGGATTACCGAGCCGCCTTTACCAATCACATCTTTGATCTTGTCAGAGCTGATCTTGATGGTGTAAATACGCGGTGCGAATTCAGAGATCTCCTGACGCGGCGTGCTGATAGCCTGTTCCATGACGCTCAGGATATGCAGACGCGCACCCTTAGCCTGGTTCAGCGCAACCTGCATGATTTCGCGGGTGATGCCTTCGATTTTAATGTCCATCTGCAGCGCGGTTATACCTTCACGGCTACCCGCTACTTTGAAGTCCATATCGCCGAGATGATCTTCATCACCCAGGATGTCAGACAGCACGACAAACTTCTCATCTTCCTTCACCAGACCCATAGCAATACCGGCAACGGCTGCTTTGATCGGTACGCCTGCGTCCATCAGTGCCAGTGAAGCACCGCAAACGGAAGCCATAGAAGAAGAACCGTTTGATTCAGTGATTTCTGATACAACGCGTACGGTGTACGGGAACTCTTCCTGCTTAGGCATAACTGCCAGTACGCCACGCTTCGCCAGACGACCGTGACCAATTTCACGACGCTTCGGTGAGCCAACCATGCCGGTTTCGCCCACTGAGTATGGAGGGAAGTTGTAGTGGAACAGGAAGCTGTCGGTACGCTCGCCCATCAGCTCATCCAGGTTCTGCGCATCGCGTGCGGTACCCAGCGTAGCAGCAACCAACGCCTGCGTTTCACCACGGGTGAACAGCGCAGAGCCGTGCGTACGCGGCAGTACGCCGGTACGAACGTCCAGACCGCGGATCATATCTTTTTCGCGACCGTCGATACGCGGTTCGCCGCTCAGGATGCGGGTACGAACCACATTCTTTTCGAGGCTATGCACGATATCGCCGATTTCTGCATCATCCAGCGCAGCATCTTCAGCCAGCAGGGCAGCGATCGTCTCATCTTTGATCACGCCAACCTGTGCGTAACGCTCCTGCTTATCGGTGATGCGGTAAGCATCAGCGATGCGCGCTTCCGCCAGCACGGCAACACGTGCAATCAGTGCATCGTTAGTCGCTTCTGGCTTCCAGTCCCAGCGCGGTTTGCCCGCTTCGGCAACCAGCGCGTTGATGTTTTCGATAACAACCTGCTGCTGGTCGTGGCCAAATACCACGGCGCCGAGCATCTGCTCTTCAGTCAGGATATCGGCTTCCGATTCAACCATCAGTACCGCGTTCTGGGTACCGGCAACCACCAGGTCCAGACGTGACTGTTTGATCTCATCTGCGGTCGGGTTCAGGACATACTGGTCGTTGATGTAACCAACGCGAGCAGAACCGATTGGACCGTTGAACGGAATACCTGACAGTGACAGCGCAGCAGAGGCACCAATCATTGCCACGATGTCCGGGTTAACCTGAGGGTTAACAGAAACGACAGTAGCGATAACCTGCACTTCGTTAACGAAGCCTTCCGGGAACAGCGGACGCACCGGGCGGTCAATCAGACGCGCAATCAGGGTTTCGCCTTCGCTTGGACGGCCTTCGCGACGGAAGAAGCTGCCCGGGATACGACCAGCAGCATAGGTACGCTCCTGATAGTTAACGGTCAGCGGGAAAAAGTCCTGGCCTGGTTTCGCTTTCTTCTGGCCAACAACGGTTACAAATACCGCTGTGTCATCCATGCTTACCATAACAGCCGCGGTAGCCTGACGTGCCATCATGCCGGTTTCCAGCGTGACGGTATGCTGACCATATTGGAATTTGCGTACGATCGGATTCAGCAAAATTAACATCCTTAAATTCAGGGCAGAGCCATTGCGGCTCGCCAGTGATAACCGATCTTTGTCGCATCCTCGCGACTAATGACAACCCTCAACCGCCCCTGCGGCAAAGCCTCTCATTAGCCGCGCGAACCTCTGCAAACAAAGATCACACTCAGCAACAATACATGAGTTTGGTCTGGATTGCTGCGGATTGCTCGAAAAAAGGGGCCTTAAAGGCCCCCTTTTCGCGAAACTCGCACAAATCTGATCGTCAGATGCGTTTTTTTGCATAGTGCATGCGCTACATCCCTGATCAGATTCTTCAGACTTAGCGACGCAGACCCAGGCTCTCGATCAGGCTGGTGTAGCGAGCAACGTCTTTACGCTTCAGATAGTCCAGCAGCTTACGACGCTGGGATACCATGCGCAGCAGACCGCGACGGCTGTGGTGGTCTTTCTTGTGCTCAGAGAAGTGACCCTGCAGGTGGTTAATCTGAGCAGTCAGCAGAGCAACCTGAACTTCAGTTGAACCGCTGTCGTTAGCGCCACGACCATATTTAGCAACGATCTCTGCTTTAGCTTCTACGCTTAGAGACATAATAAACTCCAGTAAAAAAATGAATGTATGGGTGCCGATCTCTAATTCAGCAGCCCGCTTTTAAAGCCGCGCTATTCTACTCTGCGCCCGCAGGCAACGCAAATGCGCTGTTGCAGCAAAGATGAGCAGCACGGTCAGCCAGGAAACTCCACCACCAGCCGGCGTGGCGCTACCCGTCCATCGGCGGCGATTTCAGCCATGCCGATGAATTTTTGTGCCTCACCTTCCGTGACCCTTACCAGACCTGCTGCCGGCGTATCCGCAGCCTGGACCGGCATACCCTGCTTAAAGCTGGCGGCAACCGTAACGGGCAGATTGACCACCGGAAAATCTTCCGCCGGGCTGTCCATTGGCAGCAGCAGCGCATCGAGCGCGCTGTAGTCAGGCGTTTCAGCCGCGGTGGCTTCTGCTGCCACCGCCTGCAGCTGCTCCAGCGTCATCATTCGTGCAATCGGGTAGCGTGCGACCTGCAGACGACGCAGCATAATGACATGCGCGCCACAGCCCAGCTTCTCACCCAGATCGTCGATGATAGTACGAATATAGGTGCCTTTGGAGACGTGGATCTCCAGCTCCAGCTCATCACCTTCATGGCGAATAAACTGCAGCTCAAATACGGTGATGGGTCGGGCTTCACGCGGCACGGTAACGCCTTCGCGCGCATACTCATAGAGCTTGCGACCCTGATATTTCAGCGCCGAGAACATAGTCGGCACCTGCATCGTATCACCGCGAAAACTCTCCAGCGCCGCATCCAGCTCAGGCTGGCTGAAGGTCACCGGGCGGGTTTCCACAATGTTGCCATCTGCGTCTGAAGTATCGGTACGTTCGCCCAGCCGGGCGATAACGCGATAACGCTTATCAGAGTCGAGCAGATACTGCGAAAACTTGGTGGCCTCGCCCAGACAAACCGGCAGCATACCGGTGGCAAGGGGATCCAGCGCACCGGTATGACCCGCTTTGTTAGCATTAAACAGGCGCTTAACTTTTTGCAGCACATCATTGGACGACGCGCCCTGATGCTTATCCAGCAGGAAGACACCGTGTACGTCGCGGCCGCGACGACGAGGACGACTCATCAGTCCTCCTTGTCATCTTCCGCCGGGGTTTCACCGCGCCGTTCTGCATCGTTTCTGATCACGTTAGAGACCAGATTTGACATGCGCATCCCTTCAATCAGTGAGTTGTCATAGAAGAAGGTCAGCTCCGGCACAATGCGCAGACGCATCGCTTTGCCCAGCAGAATGCGGATGTAGCCTGACGCCTCTTTCAGCGCTTTCAGACCATTTTTTACCGCTTCCTCATCCTGATCGTTCAGGAAGGTCACAAATACTTTGGCATAGGCCAGATCGCGCGACACTTCAACGCCAGAGACCGTCACCATCATACCCAGACGCGGATCTTTGATTTCGCGCTGCAGAATAATCGCGATCTCTTTTTGCAGCTCCTGAGAAACCCGCTGCGGGCGACCAAATTCTTTCGCCATAATGATATCTCCCAAATAATTCGGGAGGCCAGTGGCCTCCCAAATTGCAGTACATCGATAAGTGAATTATGCGATGGTGCGTTTAATTTCAATGATTTCGAACACTTCGATCATATCGCCAACGCGAACGTCGTTGTAGTTCTTCACACCGATACCACACTCCATGCCGTTACGCACTTCGTTGACGTCATCTTTGAAGCGACGCAGGGATTCCAGCTCGCCTTCATAGATAACCACGTTGTCGCGCAGGACACGAATTGGGTTGTGACGCTTGATGTTGCCTTCGGTAACCATACAGCCCGCGATCGCGCCAAATTTCGGTGATTTAAACACATCACGTACTTCGGCCAGACCGATGATCTGCTGTTTGAATTCCGGCGCCAGCATACCGCTCATCGCAGCTTTTACTTCGTCAATCAGATTATAGATGACGGAGTAGTAACGCAGGTCGACGTTTTCAGCATCAATCACGCGACGCGCAGAAGCGTCAGCACGGACGTTAAAGCCGAGGATGATCGCATTGGAAGCGGCCGCCAGCGTAGCGTCGGTTTCGGTGATACCGCCCACGCCAGAACCGATAATCTTCACCTTCACTTCGTCGGTGGAGAGTTTCAGCAGCGAATCGGAGATCGCTTCTACCGAGCCCTGTACGTCAGACTTCAGAACGATGTTCAGCTCTGAGACTTCGCCTTCAGTCATGTTCGCAAACATGTTTTCCAGCTTCGACTTCTGCTGACGCGCCAGTTTCACTTCGCGGAATTTACCCTGACGATAGAGAGCAACTTCACGCGCTTTCTTCTCGTCACGGACCACAGTCGCTTCATCACCCGCTGCCGGTACGCCAGAGAGACCCAGGATCTCAACCGGAATCGATGGGCCTGCTTCCTGTACTTCGCGTCCCAGTTCGTCACGCATCGCACGTACGCGGCCATACTCGAAGCCACACAGTACGATATCGCCTTTGTTCAGCGTACCTTCACGTACCAGCACGGTAGCGACCGGACCACGACCTTTATCCAGGAAGGATTCGATAACCACACCGCTTGCCATACCTTCACGAATAGCGGTCAGCTCAAGCACTTCCGCCTGCAGCAGAATGGCGTTCAGCAGATCGTCGATACCGGTACCCGCTTTCGCAGAAACGTTGACGAACATGTTTTCGCCGCCCCACTCTTCCGGAATGATGCCGTACTGAGTCAGCTCGTTCTTCACGCGGTCCGGATCGGCTTCTGGTTTGTCGCACTTGTTCACTGCAACCACAACCGGTACGCCGGCCGCTTTTGCGTGTTGAATCGCTTCGACGGTCTGTGGCATCACGCCATCATCCGCAGCAACGACCAGGATAACGATATCCGTTGCCTGCGCACCGCGAGCACGCATTGCGGTAAACGCGGCGTGTCCCGGGGTATCCAGGAAGGTGACCATGCCGTTTTCGGTTTCAACGTGATAGGCACCGATGTGCTGGGTAATACCACCCGCTTCGCCAGAGGCGACTTTGGTTGAGCGGATGTAATCCAGCAGGGAGGTTTTACCGTGGTCAACGTGACCCATGATGGTCACGACCGGCGCACGGCTCTCCTGCGCTGCATCAGTATCACGATCGTCCATTACCGCTTCTTCCAGCTCGTTCTCGCGGCGCAGGATCACTTTATGACCCATCTCTTCCGCGACCAGCTGTGCAGTTTCCTGGTCGATAACCTGGTTGATAGTCGCCATCGCGCCCATCTTCATCATCGCTTTGATGACCAGTGAACCTTTCACTGCCATCTTGTTCGCCAGTTCAGCTACGGTGATGGTTTCGCCGATAATCACGTCGCGGTTAACGGCCTGCGCTGGCTTGTTAAAGCCCTGCTGCAGTGCGCTAGGTTTGCGATGCTTACCGCCTTTACCACCGCGAACCTGCGCACGCGCTTCTTCACGATCGGTTTTAGCTTCGGAGTGCTTGTTGCCTTTTTTGGCAGGACGCGTGGCTTTAGCCGTGGTGCGTGCACGTGCACGACCCGCTTCAACCTGACGATCGTTTTCGTCTTCTGCCTGACGGGCATGAGTTGAAGTTGTGACGTGATAGTCACCTTTATCTTCTTCCTCAGGTTTGTCCCACTCAGCGCCTTTCTCTTCTGCCAGGCGGCGTGCTTCTTCCGCTACGCGGCGTGCGCTCTCTTCGAGCTTACGACGGGCTTCTTCTTCAGCTTTACGCTTCAGTTCAGCCGCTTCAGCTTCGCGACGGGCTTTATCAGACTGCGCAGCCTTGGTCACTTCATCGGTAGGTTGGTTTGTCACTTTATCTTTTTCCGCTGCTTCACGCTTAGCCTTGTCAGCGGCTTCGCGCCTGGCTTTATCTTCGGCTTCACGTTGCGCTTTTAATTCAGCCTCGCGACGGGCTTGTTCTTCCGCCTCGCGACGCGCCTGCTCTTCCGCTACGCGCTGTGCCTCAGCTTCCGCTTCTGCCTGAGCCTGCTGCTCAGCCTCTGCATCACCCTTCACATATGTGCGCTTTTTGCGAACTTCAATTTGCACCGATTTACTTTTACCCCCGGTGCCCGGAATATTCAAGGTGCTGCGCGTTTTGCGCTGCAACGTCAGTTTACCTGAACTGGTTTGACCGTGCTCACGGTTCAGGTGGGACAGTAAGGTCTCTTTCTCTTGCTGGGACACCGCGTCGTTTTCAGACTTAGGGATCCCCGCATCAGCAAATTGCTGTACCAGGCGATCGACCGGAGTCTGAATTTCGGCGGCCAGCGATTTTACGGTTACATCTGTCATGCTGTTCCTTCCTGTTATTACGCGTCATCGCCGAACCAGCAGATATTACGTGCAGCCATAATCAGCGCACCGGCCTTCTCATCATCCAGCCCTTCAATATCTGTCAGATCGTCAACACCTTGCTCAGCGAGATCTTCCAGCGTGCAAACGCCTTTTGACGCCAGGCGATAGGCCAGCGCACGATCCAGGCCTTCAAGATTCAGCAAGTCCTCAGCGGGCTCCTGATTACCAAGGCTTTCTTCTTTCGCTAATGCCAGGGTGGTTAACGCATTTTTGGCTCGTTCACGCAGGGCTTCAATGGTCTCTTCGTCGAGGCCGTCAATTTCCAGCAGCTCGTTCATTGGCACATAGGCCAGTTCTTCCAGCGAAGAGAAGCCCTCTTCCACCAGTATGGTGGCGAACTCTTCGTCGATGTCGAGATGTTTCGTGAACATATCGATTGCTGCGTGGGCTTCAGCCTGATGCTTAGCCTGCAGATCGTCGACGGTCATCACGTTCAGCTCCCAGCCGCTCAGCTGGGAAGCCAGACGCACGTTTTGGCCATTACGGCCGATCGCCTGAGCCAGATTACCGGCCTCAACAGCGATATCCATGGTGTGATTATCTTCATCCACCACGATTGACGCCACATCGGCAGGCGCCATGGCGTTAATTACAAACTGTGCCGGATTATCATCCCACAGCACGATATCGATACGCTCGCCGCCCAGTTCACTGGAAACAGCCTGCACGCGTGCGCCGCGCATACCGACGCAGGCACCTACCGGATCGATACGTTTATCGTTGGTTTTTACCGCAATTTTAGCGCGTGAACCCGGATCGCGGGCAGCCGCTTTAATTTCGATAACTTCTTCACCAATTTCCGGCACCTCAATGCGGAACAGTTCGATCAGCATTTCAGGTTTGGAACGGGTAACAAACAGCTGAGCACCACGCGCTTCAGGACGCACGGCATACAGCACGCCGCGAATACGGTCGCCCGGACGGAAGTTCTCACGTGGCAGCATATCTTCACGTACGATCACCGCCTCGGCGTTGCTGCCCAGGTCCAGCGTGATGTTGTCGCGATTCACTTTCTTCACCTGACCGGTGATGATGTCGCCTTGCTGCTCGCGGAACTGGTCCACAACCATTGCGCGCTCAGCTTCACGTACTTTCTGAACGATAACCTGCTTCGCAGTCTGTGTAGTGATACGGTCAAAGGTGACAGATTCAATCTGATCTTCAACGTAATCGCCCAGATTGAGCGCTTCATCTTCGAAGCGAGCCGCGTCCAGCGTGATTTCACGCGTAGGCTGAGTAACTTCATCAACGATTACCCAACGACGGAACGTGTCGAAATCGCCGCTGCGACGATCGATACTGACGCGCACGTCGATTTCCTGCTCATACTTCTTTTTGGTCGCAGTGGCCAAAGCGCTCTCCAGCGCTTCGAAGATTTTCTCACGCGGCAGAGCTTTTTCATTAGAAACGGCTTCTACTACAGCTAAGATTTCTTTATTCATCCTGGTTAGCCTCAATCCGGACTTTTAAAAGTGGGGGACCAGGTTCGCTTTCTGAATATTGCTCAGTGCGAACACTTCATCGTTACCCTCGACGGTCACAGTGATCATCTCGCCTTCCACCGACTTGATGATGCCCTGCCATTTGCGACGGTTCTGTACCGCCATCCGCAGGACCAGGCTGACTTCCTCACCCGCAAAGCGCGCATAGTGTTCTGCAGTGAAAAGTGGACGATCGAGACCCGGCGAGGAAACTTCAAGGTTGTAAGCCACCGTAATTGGATCTTCCACATCCATCACAGCGCTCACCTGGTGGCTAACATC
The DNA here is from genome assembly GCF_003057675.2 of Pantoea sp. RIT413. Classification (NCBI taxonomy): domain Bacteria; kingdom Pseudomonadati; phylum Pseudomonadota; class Gammaproteobacteria; order Enterobacterales; family Erwiniaceae; genus Pantoea; species Pantoea sp. RIT413. The sequence continues at coordinate 72,851 of NZ_QBJB02000010.1, read as the reverse complement.
GGCGCAATCATCAACATTGATACCCTCTTCGCTATCAATATAGATGCGCAAGGTTGATGTGCGACCACGAACGAATTCAATACCGACCAGTTCGTAGCCAAGCGCTTCTACCGGAGCAGAGATCAACTCTGTCAATTTTTGCTCTAATGTGGACAAGCCCACCCCCAAGACATAAAAAAAGGGCCTAAAGCCCAGTGTTACGATTTCCTGATAACAAAAAACCCCGAAAAATCGGGGCTTTTTATGACTGGACCCTGTATGCCGCAGTGCGGCTTCGGCGCACAATCCAGAAGAATTTTTTTCAAAAACTCACTGATAGTGCGTCCGTCGATGCATACAGTATATTTGAAAAAGAACTCTAAGGGAAAGTGGTTGCGGGGGCCGGATTTGAACCGACGACCTTCGGGTTATGAGCCCGACGAGCTACCAGGCTGCTCCACCCCGCGTCCGAAAACGTGGCGAATATTACGCCGATCTTGCGAAAATAGCAAGTTTTACTGAGAATTGGTACCGAGGACGGGACTTGAACCCGTAAGCCCTTTCGAGCACTACCACCTCAAGGTAGCGTGTCTACCAATTTCACCACCTCGGTACTGCACTGACTGCGACGATAGTATAGTCGCTTAAGCGTTGACGATTTACTGCTTACTGCGGGATATCATTGCCCGGGGTTGCCGGTTTAGCTGGCTGAGTCTGCTGTTCAGACTGAGCTGGCGCAGTGAGGTTTTCCCACTCGCTTCCTTTGGAAGTCTTATTGCTGTTCAGGTTACCCAGAATCAGACTGATAATGAAGAACAGCGAAGCCAGTATCGCGGTCATACGTGTCATAAAGTTACCTGACCCGTTTGAACCAAACAGCGTACCGGAAGCGCCTGCACCGAATGAGGCTCCCATATCAGCGCCTTTGCCTTGCTGCAGCATGATCAGACCAACCAGGCCAATCGCCACAATAAGGAAAACAACTAACAGAGCTTCGTACATAATCAACCTGTTTCCTTGCGCGTAACCGCACAGTTAAAGCTTCAACCAATACAGACGGGTAGTCTCGTCATTACCCATCAGAAGCGGGTGTGAATACTAACCAAAGGCGCCTGGCTCTGCAAGTGCAATTTTAGCCATAAAATTCAATTGCAGAAAAAAGCGCCAGCATGATGATTTACCAGGCGAAAAGGCATCCCGCCTGCCGCCTGGCCGGGTTTAAACTGCTTTTACCGCTGCGGCAATATTATGCGCCAGCGCGGTTACCTGCGCTTCATCTTCGCCTTCCACCATCACGCGGATCAGCGGCTCCGTGCCTGATTTACGCAGCAGTACCCGCCCGCGCCCTGCCAGCGCCTGCTCTGCTTCGGCAGCCGCAGCTTTCACGCTTTCGCTCTCCAGCGGATCGTGGCTGCCGGTAAAGCGCACGTTAACCAGGATTTGCGGCAGCATTTTCATACCGCTGCACAGATCGTGCAGACTCATGTGGTTGCGCACTATGGCAGTAAGCACTTGCAAACTGGCTACAATTCCGTCGCCGGTACTGATTTTATCCAGCAGAATAACGTGCCCGGAGTTCTCAGCCCCCATGCGCCAGCCTTTCTCCTGCATTTTTTCCAGTACGTAGCGGTCGCCCACTTTGGCACGGGTGAACGGGATGCCTAGCTGTTTCAGGGCCAGCTCCAGCCCCATGTTACTCATCAGCGTCCCGACCACGCCACCGCGCAGCTGCCCCTGACGCAGCGCTTCGCGCGCAATGATATAGAGAATCTGGTCGCCATCCACTTTCTGTCCCAGATGATCCACCATCATGATGCGATCGCCATCTCCGTCATAGGCGAGACCAAGGTTAGCCTGCTCTTCCAGGACGCGCTGCTGCAGCTGACGCAGGTCAGTCGCTCCGCACTCCTTGTTGATGTTCATGCCGTCCGGCTGCACGCCAATCGCGATGACCTGCGCACCCAGCTCACGCAGCACGTTAGGGGCGATGTGATAGGTGGCACCATTCGCGCAATCGACCACAATTTTCAGACCGTTGAGACTCAGCTCGCCGGGGAAAGTGCCTTTACAAAATTCGATATAACGGCCGGCGGCATCCACGATACGGCTGGCACGCCCCAGTTCAGCAGATTCCACGCAGGTCAGCGGTTTTTCCAGCTCGCGCTCAATCGCTTCTTCCACATCATCCGGCAGCTTGGTGCCTTCGGCTGAGAAAAATTTAATGCCGTTATCATCAAACGGATTGTGAGAGGCGGAGATCACGATCCCCGCTTCCGCACGAAACGTTCGCGTCAGGTAGGCGATTGCCGGGGTTGGCATCGGTCCGGTAAAAGCTGCCGAGAGGCCTGCTGCTGCCAGCCCCGCTTCGAGCGCCGACTCCAGCATATAGCCAGAAATGCGCGTGTCTTTGCCAATCAGTACTTTTCTTGAACCTGAACGCGCCAGCACTTTGCCTGCGGCAAAACCCAGCTTCAGTACAAAATCGGGCGTGATCGGCGCTTCGCCTACTTTGCCGCGGATGCCATCTGTACCAAAATATTTACGCTCACTCATGCCTGTTATCCTTTTGCTCTCTGGGTCGCTTCCACGATGCGCATCGCTTCAACTGTCTCTTTCACATCATGCACGCGAATAATCTGGGCGCCCTGCATCGCAGCAATGACTGCGCAGCTCAGGCTGCCGGTAAGACGCTGTGCCGGGCCGACATTAAGCAGCTGACCAATCATCGATTTACGCGACATTCCCACCAGCAGCGGTAAGCCGTAATGGTGAAAATGGCTCAGGTGGGCCAGCAGCTCATAGTTATGGCTGAGATTCTTACCGAAACCAAAGCCCGGGTCGAGCAGCAGTTGCGCTTTTTTGATGCCCGCCGCCTCACAGCGCGCAATTTGCGCAGCGAAGTAAGCGTCCACTTCGCTGACCACATTGTTATACGAAGGTGTCTGCTGCATGGTACGGGGTTCACCCTGCATATGCATCAGACAAACCGGTAAACCGCTCTCTGCCGCCGCACCGAGCGCGCCAGGCTCTGAAAGCGAGCGAATATCATTGATGATGTGAGCACCCGCTCTCGCTGCTTCACGGATGACGTCAGGCTTTGAGGTATCTACTGAGATCCAGACTTCAAACCGCTGTGCAATGGCCTCCACGACCGGGATAACCCGCTCCAGCTCCTCCTCAACGCTGACCTCGTCCGCTCCGGGCCGGGTCGACTCGCCGCCGACATCGATGATTGTCGCGCCCGCATTTACCATCTCATTAGTATGCGTCAGCGCGTTTACCAGAGAGTTATGCGCGCCGCCGTCAGAAAAGGAGTCGGGCGTTACGTTCAGAATACCCATTACATGGGGGAAGGAGAGATCGAGAAAGGAATCACGCGCGTGGAGTTTCATGGCAGGTATGGTCCTGAAGTGGTCAAACGTTAAATGTAAAAAACCCCGGACTGGCCGGGGTTTTTGCTGAGGTGATGGCCTCTTATTTATTGAACTGCTCAGACATGGTATTACCCGGATTCGGCGTACGCGGTTCATCAACCGGACGTGGCGCCTTTGGCGTACCGTTGCTGTCAGAGTTGTTGCTGCCGGGATCTTCCCAGCCAGCTGGCGGTCGCACATCGCGGCGCGCCATCAGGTCATCAATCTGCGGAGCATCAATGGTTTCATACTTCATCAGCGCATCTTTCATCGCATGAAGAATATCCATGTTCTCGCCCAGAATACGACGTGCACGCTGATAGTTGCTGTCGATCAGGTGTTTAACTTCCTGATCGATGATGCGCGCAGTCTCATCTGACATATGCTTGGCTTTCGCTACGGAACGGCCAAGGAACACTTCACCCTCTTCTTCCGCATAGAGCAGCGGGCCAAGCTTCTCTGAGAAGCCCCACTGCGTCACCATGTTACGAGCCAGATTGGTCGCCACTTTGATGTCGTTAGATGCACCGGTAGAGACATGTTCTGCGCCGTAGATGATCTCTTCAGCCAGACGACCGCCATAGAGCGTGGAGATCTGACTTTCCAGCTTCTGACGGCTGGCACTGATAGCATCACCTTCCGGCAGGAAGAACGTCACGCCCAGCGCACGGCCGCGCGGAATGATCGTAACTTTATGTACCGGATCGTGTTCTGGCACCAGACGGCCGATAATCGCATGCCCGGCTTCATGGTAAGCGGTTGACTCTTTCTGCGCTTCCGTCATCACCATGGAGCGGCGTTCTGCACCCATCATGATTTTGTCTTTGGCTTTTTCGAACTCGACCATCGACACTACGCGCTTGTTGCCACGAGCGGCAAAGAGTGCGGCTTCGTTGACCAGGTTTGCCAGGTCAGCTCCCGAGAAGCCCGGTGTACCGCGTGCGATAATAGCCGCATCGATGTCGGTTGCCAGCGGCACACGGCGCATATGCACTTTCAGGATCTGTTCACGACCGCGCACGTCCGGCAGGCCAACGACAACCTGACGGTCAAAACGGCCCGGACGCAGCAGCGCAGGGTCGAGTACATCCGGACGGTTGGTTGCGGCGATAACAATAATGCCTTCATTGCCTTCAAAACCATCCATCTCAACCAGCATCTGGTTCAGCGTCTGCTCACGCTCATCGTGACCACCGCCTAAACCGGCACCACGCTGACGTCCTACCGCATCGATCTCATCGATAAAGATGATGCATGGCGCAGCTTTTTTCGCCTGTTCGAACATGTCACGCACGCGGGATGCGCCCACGCCGACAAACATTTCTACGAAATCGGAACCGGAAATAGTGAAGAAAGGCACTTTCGCTTCGCCGGCGATAGCTTTAGCCAGCAGCGTTTTACCTGTACCCGGCGGGCCCACCATCAGGACGCCTTTCGGGATTTTACCGCCCAGCTTCTGGAAACGGCTTGGTTCACGCAGATACTCTACCAGCTCACCTACCTCTTCTTTCGCTTCATCACAGCCAGCGACGTCGGCAAAGGTGGTCTTGATCTGGTCTTCCGTCAGCATGCGGGCTTTGCTTTTGCCGAAGGACATCGCGCCCTTACCGCCGCCGCCCTGCATCTGACGCATAAAGAAGATCCATACGCCAATCAGCAGCAGCATCGGGAACCAGGAAATGAAGATAGAAGCCAGCAGGCTTGGCTCTTCAGGTGGTTCACCCACTACTTTGACGTTTTTGGTCAGCAGGTTATCGAGTAACTTGGGATCGTTGACAGGAATGTAGGTGGTATATTTATTACTGTCTTTTTTGGTTACGTTAATTTCACGCCCGTTAATACGTGCCTCGCGGACCTGATCCTGGTTCACTTCCGACAGGAAGGTTGAATAATCAACCCTACGGCCATTCGACTCGCTGGGCCCAAAGCTCTGGAATACTGACATCAGCACGACCGCGATGACTAACCAGAGAATCAGGTTTTTCGCCATGTCACTCAAGGGATTAACCTCATATTACAACGGTGTTAACAGACAGCGTAGGGTACTATATATCCTTCATACCTGGAATCGCAGCATGGATGAATTTGCTGGTTTACCCTGAAACTCAGAATCAGGCCGGGATAAACGCACTATTCAGCTTGCTTTGACGCCGGTATTCGGGCCTACAGTTTGCGCCCTGTCGCCACAATATACACTTCACGTGAACGTAACCGCGAAGCGTCTGGCTTACGAATTTTCACTTTCGTAAATAGGGAGCGAATTTCCCGGAGGTATTCATCGAAGCCATCTCCCTGAAACACTTTCACAACAAAACTGCCGCCGGGAGCCAGTACATCCCGACACATTTCCAGCGCCAGTTCAACTAAATACATTGAACGAGGAATATCCACAGCTGGCGTACCGCTCATGTTGGGTGCCATATCTGACATCACCACCTGAACTTTCTGGTCCCCTACCCGCTCAAGCAGCGCTTTCAGCACGGCCTCGTCACGGAAGTCACCCTGCATAAAATCCACGCCGACAATCGGATCCATCGGCAGCAGATCGCAGGCAATCACCCGCCCGCTATTGCCAATCTGCTGTACCACATATTGTGACCAGCCGCCGGGTGCCGCGCCTAAGTCCACCACGGTCATACCGGGTTTAAACAGCTTGTCACCCTGCTGAATTTCATCAAGTTTAAACCAGGCGCGCGAACGCAGCCCTTTTTTCTGTGCCTGAAGCACATATTTATCGCTAAAGTGTTCCTGAAGCCAGCGACTGGAACTGGCCGAACGCTTTTTACCCGTCATAATTTTTCCAGTTAAATCGTCATCGTAGCGATAAATCAGCGCGCAATGGGTAGCGATGATTTGGCGATATACCCGAGATGGCGGTAGAATGACCCGTTTTCAATCCCTGAGTAAGCAAAAAATACGATGAATCTGAGTACCAAACAAAAACAGCACCTGAAAGGCCTGGCCCACCCACTGAAGCCGGTGGTCATGCTGGGCGGCAACGGCCTTACTGAAGGCGTGCTCGCCGAAATCGAACAGGCGCTTGACCATCACGAACTGATTAAGGTGAAAATTGCCTCAGAAGATCGCGAAACCAAGCAGCTGATCGTCGAGGCCATTGTGCGTGAAACCAAGGCCAGCAATGTGCAGGTTATCGGCAATGTGCTGGTGCTGTACCGCCCGGCGAAAGAGCGCAAAATCACGCTGCCTCGTTAAGCTCTATACTAAGCGCGGCGCAGCGGGCAGAGAAAGTGCCACGCTCACGCATGCGATAAAAGGCCGCCATGCGGCCTTTTTCCTTTCTTTACATTGTGCCCAACATAACAGCAGCGGGTGCTTACAGATATTCAACCTTCAGCACTTCATACTCCACGTCACCGCCTGGCGTTTTCACAATGGCTACGTCATCGGCCTCTTTGCCCACCAGACCACGCGCCATTGGCGAGTTAACTGAGATCAGATTTTGTTTAAAATCTGCTTCATCGTCACCCACAATGCGGTAAGTAAACTCTTCGTCGGTATCTACATTCAGCACAGTTACCGTGGCACCGAAAATGACGCGACCGGTTTTTGGCATAGATGTGATGTCGATCACCTGCGCATTAGAAAGTTTAGCTTCAATCTCCTGAATACGCCCTTCGCAAAACCCCTGCTCTTCACGCGCAGCATGGTACTCGGCGTTCTCTTTCAGGTCGCCATGCTCACGAGCTTCAGCGATGGAGGCGATGATGCGCGGACGCTTTACGGTTTTCAGTTCGTTCAGCTCTTCACGCAGCTTCTCAGCGCCTTGTAACGTCATCGGAATCTGATTCATTTTGGCTCCTCGTCTCTATCCTGGTTAACGGTGTCATCCTGACTGGTGACAGCAGAATAATCGCTTCTGCGGCACACGGCCCCTTTTCAAAAGCAAAAGAACCCTGACCCGGAAAGCTTTCCGGGTCAGGGATCGGTTTTGCATTTTGATACGTATTTTACCCCAGAGTTCCCTGTGGGTCATCGTTTACTTTGCCCTGCCCGGGGACGTAGTATTGACGCCCCATCCGTCAGTTACCGCGAGATTATGCGATTTTCACGACTTGTTACCGGATTAACCTGCGCGGTAATGCTGCAGGCACAAGCGGCCCCCGTTGAAGAATACATGCAGTATTTACCTGACGGCGCGAACCTGGCGCTGATGGTACAGAAAGTGGGCGCATCAACCCCTATTATTGACTACCACGGAAAACAGATGGCTTTACCGGCCAGCACCATGAAAGTGATCACGGCGCTGGCGGCACTTCTGGAGCTGGGACCCGACTTCCGCTTTCAGACCACGCTTGAGACACGCGGTGCTATTACCGACGGCACGCTGAACGGCGATCTGGTGGCCCGCTTTGGCGGCGATCCTACGCTGAGCAGGCAGAATCTGCGCAATATGGTCGCCGCGCTGAAGCAGCAGGGTATCACGCACATCAAAGGCAACCTGGTGATTGATACCTCCGTATTTGCCAGCCACGATATGGCTCCCGGCTGGCCATGGAACGATCTGACCCAGTGCTTCAGCGCACCACCTGGCGCGGCGATTGTCGACAAAAACTGTTTCTCGGTTTCGCTTTACAGTGGCAAAACCGCTGGTGAAACCGCCTTTGTGCGTATTGCGTCTTACTATCCGGCCCATATGTTCAGCCAGGTCCGGACGCTTGCCCCTAACAGCGGCGAAGGTCAGTACTGCGAGCTGGATGTGGTGCCTGGTGAGCTTAACCGCTATACGCTGACAGGCTGTATGCGCCAGCGGGCAGAACCGCTGCCGCTCGCCTTTGCGGTTCAGGATGATGCCGCCTGGTCAGGTGAAATCCTGAAAGGGATGCTGCGTGCGGCTGATATTGATTATAGCGGTCATCTGGTACGCCAGACGCAGGTTACGTCGCCGGGTACCGTGCTCGCCTCGACCCAATCCGCGCCGCTGCATACGCTACTGCGCATGATGCTGAAAAAGTCGGACAACATGATTGCGGACACCGTGTTCCGCACCATCGGCCATCACTACTTTAACGTGCCGGGTACGTTTCGTGCCGCCTCTGACGCCGTGCGTCGTATTCTGCGCGAAAAAGCGGGTATTGATATGGGCAACAGCATTCAGGTTGATGGTTCCGGCCTGTCGCGTCACGATTTGATCTCGCCAGAGACAATGATGCAGGTGCTGCAGTACATTGCTAAAAACGACGCCACGCTCGACTATATCTCTATGCTGCCGCTGGCTGGCTACGACGGCACGCTGCAGTATCGTGGCGGGCTCCATGAAGCGGGCCTCGATGGCAAAGTCTCAGCAAAAACCGGTTCTCTGCAGGGCGTCTATAATCTGGCAGGGTTTATTACCACGTCCAGCGGTGCGCGCGTTGCCTTTGTGCAGTTTCTGTCAGGCTATGCCGTGCCCCCGGAAAATCAGAAAACGCGGCGTATTCCGCTGGTTCGCTTTGAAAGCCGCCTCTACACGGACATTAACAAGAACAACTAATGAAATTGTTGATTGTTGAAGATGATGCGCTGCTGCAGTCGGGCCTGGCACAGGCGCTGGGCGCTAAGGGTTATGCAACAGATTGCGCCAGCAGCGCCGCAGAGAGTAATGCGCTATTGCGCAGCGGTCAGTATACGCTGATCGTGCTGGATCTTGGCCTGCCGGATCGCGACGGCGCTTCGCTGCTGCGCCAGTGGCGGCGCGAGGGCGTTGCGATCCCGGTGCTGATCCTTACGGCGCGTGATGCGCTGGAGGATCGCGTGGAGGGCCTGGATGCCGGTGCGGATGATTATCTGATCAAGCCTTTTGCACTGGCAGAACTGCAGGCGCGGGTTCGGGCGCTGATCCGCCGCTATCAGGGGCAGAGCGATAACCAGCTGCAACAGGGCGATCTGACGCTCAATCTCAGCACGCAGCAGGTGCTGCTTGAAAATCAGTCGGTGGATATTACGCCTAAAGAGTTTGCGCTGCTGACGCGCCTGCTGATGCGCATCGGACAAAATGTGCATCGCGAAACGCTGCAGCAGGATCTTTATAGCTGGAACGACGATCCCGGATCGAACACGCTGGAAGTGCATATTCATAATCTGCGCCGCAAGCTGGGAAAAGATCGGATTAAAACGGTTCGCGGTGTGGGTTACCGGCTGGAACTGCGCGAATGAACAGTATGCGGCAGCGCTTACTGATCATGCTGGCGTTGATCCTGCTTATCTGTCAGGTCATGAGCGTGATCTGGCTCTGGCACGAGAGCCGGGAGCAGATCAGCTTTCTTGTCAATGAGACGCTTTCGGCTCAGGCGCGCAATCAGCGGGTCGAGAATGAGATCCGCGAAGCGATCGCTTCGCTGCTACTGCCCTCACTGGTGATGGTATGCCTGACGCTGCTGCTCTCGTTCTGGGCGATTAACTGGATTATTCGCCCGCTTAAGCTGCTGCAGGATAGCCTGGCGCATCGTTCCGCCGACAACCTCACTCCCCTGCCGGTGTATGCGGATATGGATGAAATCGTTGCCGTCACCGGCGCCATCAACCAGCTCTTCTCCCGTCTGGACCATACGCTGCAGCAGGAGCGGCTTTTTACTGCCGATGCTGCCCATGAACTGCGTACGCCCCTCGCCGGGCTGCGGCTGCATCTGGAACTGCTGCAGCAGCAGCAGGTGCCGCAGAGTGAAATGCTGATTAGCCGTATCGATCAGCTGATGCACACCGTAGAGCAGCTGCTCATGCTGTCACGTGCCGGCCAGGCGCTGGCGGGCGGACACTATCAGCAGCTGTGGTGGCTGCAGGATATCATGCAGCCGCTAAAACCAGAGATGGACGAGCTGCTGCTACAGCGTCAGCAGCGGCTGCGCTGGCCAGAGGGGAGTGATATCCCGCAGCAGGGCGAAGCGGTGCTGTTGCGCCTGATGCTGCGCAATTTGCTGGAGAACGCCTCGCGCTATAGCCCGGAAAACAGCGAGGTGCAGGTTAAGCTATACCGGGATGCGCAGCAGGTAACGGCAGAAGTATGGGATGAAGGGCCGGGTATTGATGCCGGAGCCGCAGAGGAGTTAACCCAGGCCTTTCGCCGTCGCGATCAGCGCTACGGCGGCAGCGGACTGGGTCTGAATATTGTGCTGCGTATTGTACAAATGCACCGCGGTACGCTGACGCTGGAAAACCGTGAAGACCGCAGCGGACTGATTGCCCGCTGTACGCTGCCGTATCAGCTCAACGGCTAGCTCTGCAGATAAAAAAAGCGGCCCGAAGGCCGCTTTTAGCTGCGATTAACGCTGATAGATAATTTCGACGCCTTCGTCGTCTTCATCATCCCAGTCGTCATCCCAGTCATCATCTTCTTCCACTTCCTGAGCGGTCTCCAGCGCTTCACGATGGTAATCATCCCACATGAACGCGACCTTTTCAGGCTGCTTCTCTTCCAGTTCTGCTTCTTTAGGATTAGCAATGATAAAGCTCATCACATCCCAGCAGAGTTCATTAACGCCGGTACGACTGGCGGCAGAGATAAGATAATATTTGTCATCCCAGCCGAGCGCCTCTGCAATCGCTTTAGCGCGGCTTTCAGCTTCTTCCTGACTCAGCAGGTCAGTTTTGTTAAACACCAGCCAGCGCGGCTTCTGATAGAGCTTCTCGCTATATTTTTCCAGCTCGCCAAGAATGATGCGGGCGTTTTCAACCGGATCGGTTTCGTCGATAGGCGCAATGTCGATCAGGTGCAGCAGGACGCGACAGCGCTCAAGATGCTTCAGGAAGCGAATGCCCAGCCCGGCGCCTTCCGCTGCGCCTTCAATCAGCCCCGGGATATCGGCCACGACAAAGCTTTTTTCGCTGTCCATGCGCACAACGCCCAGGCTGGGAACCAGCGTGGTAAACGGATAGTCCGCCACTTTTGGCTTCGCTGCAGAGACGGCGCGAATAAAGGTCGATTTACCCGCATTCGGCAGACCCAGCATGCCGACATCGGCCAGCAGCATCAGCTCCAGCTGCAGATCGCGTTTCTCGCCTGGCGTCCCCATGGTTTTCTGGCGCGGGGTGCGGTTAACCGAGGATTTAAAACGCGTGTTACCAAGACCGTGCCAGCCGCCTTTCGCTACCATCAGCTTCTGCTCATGGCGCGTCATATCGCCCAGCGTTTCACCGGTGCCCTGATCGATTATGCGCGTACCGACCGGCACTTTGATGGTGACATCTTTGCCACGTTTGCCGGTGCAGTCGCGGCTCTGACCATTCTGACCGCGCTCAGCGCGGAACGCTTTTTCAAAGCGATAATCGATCAGGGTATTGAGGTTTTCATCTGCCAGCAGATAGACGTCACCGCCATCACCGCCGTCACCGCCGTCCGGGCCGCCTTTAGGAATATATTTCTCGCGGCGGAAGCTAACGCAACCGTTGCCGCCATCGCCTGCGACCACAAGGATCGTCGCTTCATCAACAAACTTCATTCTATTTCTCCGTCACACTGTCGTCTGTCGCTGCAGAGAGCGGCAGACGGGTCCGCCAGGGTCTTCTGTGCTGACCGGCGGCGGATAATGCAAATCTGGTAATATGATATGTACAGAAAGTGTACAGCAAACCGCGCAGCTCAGTTAGCGGGGAATCGATAACCGGCGGCAGAATGTAAAAAGCCCCGCAAAGCTGCGGGGCCTTTCCTTCGTGTGTTCAGACGATTATCGTCTGCAGCACGACAACCTTACTCAGCAACGATGCTGATATATTTACGGTTGTTCGGGCCTTTCACTTCGAATTTAACTTTGCCGTCTGTGGTAGCAAACAGGGTGTGGTCACGACCACAGCCTACATTGGTACCGGCGTGGAACTTGGTGCCACGCTGACGAACGATGATGCTACCTGCCAGAACAGATTCACCACCGAAACGCTTAACACCCAGACGTTTTGCGTTGGAGTCGCGACCGTTACGGGTCGAACCACCAGCCTTCTTATGTGCCATTTGTCAGATCTCCTCTTACGCGCTGATCGTCGTGATTTTCACATCAGTGAACCACTGACGGTGACCAGCTTGCTTACGGTAGTGTTTACGACGACGAAACTTAACAATCTTGATTTTTTCGCCGCGACCGTGAGCAACAACTTCTGCCTTGATCATTCCGCCTGAAACCAGTGGCGCGCCGATTTTCACGTCTTCGCCATTTGCAATCATCAGAACCTGGTCGAACTCAATGGTTTCGCCGGTTGCGATGTCCAGCTTTTCCAGGCGAACGGTCTGACCTTCGCTTACTCGGTGTTGTTTACCACCACTTTGGAAAACCGCGTACATATAAAACTCCGCTTCTGCGCTTGCCTTTCTGTGTAATCAGGCGGCGCGATAATATTCACAATAGGGCGCGAATTCTACGCAAATATCCAGCAGAAAACAAGCGCACTTTGCACTCTCCTGCAGAAAAAAAGCGCAGAGTGAATGCAACCGTTTCTCATCCTGAATTTTCAAGTACAATCAGTAACAGATTACCTGAACTCACGCTGGGTAAAAGCGCCTACCATGCAAAAAACGAGTCAAAGCTGAACAGACGAATGAACCTAGAACAAATTAACGAACTAACCGCGCAGGACATGGCGGCCGTCAACCAGACCATCCTCGACCAGCTGAATTCAGATGTCTCACTGATCAACCAGTTGGGCTACTACATTGTCAGCGGCGGAGGTAAACGCATTCGTCCGATGATTGCCGTGCTTTCAGCGCGTGCGCTCAACTATCAGGGTTCGCTGCATGTTACGAACGCAGCACTGATTGAATTTATCCACACGGCAACACTGCTGCATGATGATGTGGTGGATGAGTCTGACATGCGTCGCGGCAAAGCGACTGCGAATGCGGCGTTTGGTAATGCCGCCAGCGTGCTGGTAGGTGATTTTATCTATACGCGCGCTTTTCAGATGATGACCAGCCTTGGATCCTTAAAGATCCTCGCGCTGATGTCAGAAGCGGTGAATGTGATCGCAGAAGGCGAAGTGCTGCAGCTGATGAACTGTAACGATCCTGACATCACTGAAGAGAGCTACATGCGCGTGATCTACAGTAAAACGGCGCGTCTGTTTGAGGCTGCTTCTCAGGCCTCAGCGATTCTGGCAGAGGCTTCGCCTGCTCAGGAGAAAGCGCTGCAGGATTATGGTCGCTACCTTGGCACCGCTTTCCAGTTAATTGACGATTTGCTCGACTACAGCGCAGATGGCGAGACGCTGGGTAAAAATACCGGTGACGATCTCAGCGAAGGGAAACCGACGCTGCCCCTGCTGCATGCCATGCATCATGGCACCCCCGAGCAGGCCGCTATGATCCGCAGCGCGATTGAGGAAGGCAACGGACGCCATTTGCTGGAGCCGGTGCTGGCCGCTATGCAGCAGACGGGTTCACTGGAATGGACGCGCAAACGCGCTGAAGAAGAAGCGGATAAAGCGATTGCTGCGCTACAGCTGCTGCCTGAGAGTCCGTGGCGTACTGCGCTTGAAGCGCTGGCGCATATGTCAGTGCAGCGCGACTTTTAATTCCGGACGGAGCCGCCCGGCTCCGTTTTTTATTTTCCCGCCGTTTCCTGCGCCGTTTGCATAAGTTTGCACGCTTTTTGCGAATACCCGCCAGATTTTGCTACCTGGGTGTAACAATTACTGGAAATTAATGGAACCTTTTTGCTATATAGAGCCGTTAATTTCCAGTTTTACCCTTCACTGCCACAGCAGCGATTACGCATTACATGGATATGGAGAACAAGTTATGCAGACAAGGAAAGAGGATTGGCATCCTGCAGATATTATCGCAGCGCTACGCAAACGTGGTACTTCACTGGCGGCTCTGTCACGTGCGTCAGGACTTTGCTCCTCAACGCTCGCCAATGCGCTGTCACGCCCCTGGCCCAAAGGCGAGTGGCTTATCGCTATGGCGCTTGAGGTACATCCGGCAGAAATCTGGCCAAGCCGCTATTACGATCCTGACACCCTGCTTCTGCTGGATCGCAAAAAGCGGATCCGATCGCCCGATAGTCTGAAAAAGATCCCGGAAAAAAAATAAAAAAAAACCAGCCACGCTGCTGTGACTGGTTCTGGTCCATCATACTGACTGGCTTATTCGCCGCTGATACGCTCAATGTTCGCGCCCATCGCTTTGAGCTTATCTTCGATATGCTCATAGCCGCGATCGATATGGTAAATCCGGTCAACAACCGTAGTGCCTTCAGCAATACAGCCTGCCAGTACCAGACTCGCCGAAGCACGTAAATCGGTCGCCATAACCTGTGCACCCGAGAGCGTTTCCACACCGTGACAAATCGCCGTGTTGCTCTCGATTTCCGCATGCGCACCCATACGGATCAGTTCCGGGATGTGCATAAAGCGGTTTTCAAAGATGGTTTCTGTGATCACGCCCGTGCCTTCCGCCAGCAGATTCAGCAGAGTGAACTGCGCCTGCATATCGGTTGGAAAACCCGGATGCGGTGCAGTGCGGATATTCACCGCTTTTGGCCGCTTGCCGTGCATATCAAGACTAATCCAGTCATCACCGGTTTCAATCTCTGCACCCGCGTCGCGCAGTTTAGCCAGTACCGCATCCAGCGTATCCGGCTGTGCATTGCGGCAGATGACTTTGCCGCGCGAGATAGCCGCAGCCACAAGGAAGGTGCCGGTTTCGATACGATCCGGCAGCACGCGATAGACACCGCCACCCAGACGTTCCACACCGTCAATCGTAATTTTGTCCGTGCCTGCGCCAGAAATTTTTGCACCCAGCGTATTGAGGAAGTTTGCCGTATCAACAATCTCCGGCTCGCGCGCCGCGTTCTCGATTACCGTGGTGCCGGTTGCCAGCGTTGCCGCACTCATAATGGTTACGGTAGCGCCGACGCTGACTTTATCCATGACGATGTGCGCGCCTTTCAGGCGGCCATTGACTGAGGCTTTAACATAGCCCTCTTCCAGCTTAATTTCCGCGCCGAGCTGTTCCAGACCAGTGATATGCAGATCGACCGGACGGGCACCAATCGCGCAGCCGCCCGGCAGTGATACCTGACCCTGACCAAATCGTGCCACCAGCGGCCCGAGCGCCCAGATAGAAGCACGCATCGTTTTAACCAGATCGTAAGGAGCGCTGAAGACGTTAACTTCGCGCGCATCAACATGCACCGAACCGTTACGCTCTGTGCGTGCACCCAGCAGGCTCAGCAGCTTCATGGTGGTATCAATATCACGCAGCTGCGGGACATTCTGAATTTCTACCGGCTCTTCTGCCAGCAGCGCGGCAAACAGAATCGGCAGCGCTGCATTTTTTGCGCCGGAAATGGTCACTTCACCACTTAAGCGGGTGGGGCCTTGCACACGAAATTTGTCCATTAACACGGCTCTCAATTATCTATCAACAAAACAACCAGACTGGTACTCAGAATCCGTTAAGTTTACGGTCGCGAGCCCACTCGGCGGGAGTATAAGTCTTGATGGAAACCGCATGAATGCGATTATCCGCAATGTATTCCATCAGCGGCGCATAAACAGCCTGCTGTTTTTTTACCCGGCTCAGTTCGCCAAACATTTCGCCCACGGCGATCACCTGGAAATGGCTGCCGTCGTTGCTCATCACGTGGACTTCATCTAATGACAGCGCCTGCATCAGGACTGCCTGAACTTCACTATTTTCCATGGTTTATAACTTCACTTGATAATAATAAGGCGGATATCTTAGAGGAAAGCGGCTGAGTCTTAAATATGCAAAAGCCCCTGAACGCATCAGGGGCCTGGTTTTTCAGCCGTCAGATCAGACGCTTTTCTCCGCAGAAACAATAATCTGCTGAAGATTATAAAGCGTAATAAGAGAATGGAGTTTATCTGTCACACCCGTGAACAGCGGCGTACTTCCCTGCGCGCGTACCATCTCGCGCAGATGCACCAGCAGCGCCAGCCCGGCCGAATCGACCCGCTCCAGAGCCGCCACATCAATGACATTTATATTCTGCATAACCGTTTCACGCTGCTGCCATAGTGTCAGCAGCGTATCCCGGTCAAGCTTGCCGCTCAGTACCAGCGTATCAGTACTGCGCTGCCAGCGTAACGATTCACTCATTATTGCTGTTTATCCAGTGTAATAGGTTGTGCCGCATAGGTTTTCAGCTGTGCAGTCAGGCCATCAATGCCTTTAGTGCGCAGCAGATCGCTCCACTCATTCTGCTTGGTGGTGATCATACTGATCCCTTCGGCAATCATATCGTAAGCCTGCCATTTTCCGCTCTGGCTGTTTTTACGCCACTGAAAATCGAGACGCACCGGCGGACGGCCGTTGGGATCAACAATAGTGACGCGAATAGCCACAATATTGGCATCGCCCAGCGGTTTTTCTGGCTGAATCTGGTAAGTCTGACCGTGATACAGCGCCAGCGCCTGCCCGTAAGCCTGGGCCAGGTAGTCACCGAATGCGGCAAAGTAGGCGTCGCGCTGTGCCGGCGTCGCTTCACGATAGTAACGGCCTAAAACCAGCGCGCCGGCATATTTAATCTGCACATAGGGCAGCAGCTCCTGGCGCACAATATCGCGCAGATAGTTTGGATCCTGCTTGATTTTCGGCTGTTCATTTTTCAGCCGGGTAAAAGTTTTGGCTGCGGCTTCATTCATCAGCTTATACGGGTTGCTCTGATCCGTATCCGCTGCTGTGGCGGCCAGGGGAGCGATTGCCAGCAGGGCAACCATCAGAAAACGTTTCAACATCGTGTTTTACCTCTCTGGATTATTCCGTTGTGGCAGGCGCAGGTGCACGCTCGCCATCCTGTGACTGATTCTCTTTGCTGCCGTCGCCGCTTTTGTAAAGGAACTGACCAATCAAATCCTCAAGCACCAGGGCAGATTTGGTGTCGCGCAACGTTCCGCCATCTTTCAGCATAGCTGAACCGAGATCCGGATCGTCAAAGCCCAGATTCAGCGCCAGAAACTGTTCGCCCAGCAAACCCTGCGTACGAATAGCCAGAGAACTGGTATCCGGGATTTTGTCGTCATACTGTTCGCTGATATCCATGGTCACGCGCGGCGACAGGCTTTTCTCATCCAGTGAAATATCCGTTACGCGGCCAATGACGACGCCGCCAATTTTCACAGGTGAACTGATTTTCAGGCCGCCAATATTGTCAAAGGTAGCGTAGAGCTTCCACGTGGGCTCGGTGCCCAGCGATTTGAGATCGGCCACGCGCAGACTGAGAAACAGCAGCGCCACCAGCGCCGCCAGCATAAATACCCCTACCCAAATTTCATTTTTCTTGCTTTGCATTGCATCAGTTCCCAAACATCAGTGCGGTCAGCACAAAATCAAGCCCAAGCACCGCCAGTGAAGCGTGTACGACGGTACGCGTTGTTGCCCGGCTGATACCTTCCGACGTCGGAATCGCATCGTAGCCGTTAAACAGCGCAATCCAGGTTACCGTAATGGCAAAAACTGCGCTCTTGATCAGGCAGTTAAGGACATCATTATGAAAATCTACCGCGCTTTGCATCGCGGACCAGAAAAAGCCGGGATCGATACCTTTCCAGCCAACGCCAACCAGTGCACCACCGGCAATACCGACGGCCGTAAAAATCAGCGTTAACAGCGGCATACTGATAAAACCCGCCCAGAAGCGTGGCGAGACCACGCGGCGCAGCGGATCCACCGCCATCATCTCCATACTGGAGAGCTGCTCTGTGGCTTTCATCAGACCAATCTCTGCCGTCAGCGCCGAGCCGGCTCGTCCGGCAAACAGCAGCGCCGTGACAACCGGCCCCAGCTCACGCAGCAGCGACAGCGCCACCAGCATGCCAAGGCTGGTCTCCGCGCTGTAGGTGGTCAGCACCAGATATCCCTGCAGTCCCAGCACCATACCGATAAACAGACCAGAAACCACAATAATCAGCAGCGAGAGTACGCCAACGCTATAAAGCTGCCTGATCAACAATGGAGCATGGCGGCGAAAAGCGGGTTTTCCCACCAGCGCATGAAACAGCATCAGACCGGCGCGACCAAAGGTCGCACAGCTGTTTATTCCCCGACGCCCGAACGACGCCAGTGCCTGTAACACCATGAGTTTACTCTCTCCCTGTCCGGGTCAAATCACTAAGATAGTCGCCGGCGGCGAAACGAAATGGCACCGGACCATCAGCATGCCCATCAATAAACTGGCGTACGCGCGGATCGGCGTTCTCCTTCAGCTGCCGGGTGCTGCCTTCAGCAATGATTTTTTGCCCGGCAACAATATAGGCGTGATCGGCGATGCTCAGAACTTCAGGCACATCATGCGATACCACAATACAGGTCACGCCCAGCGAGTGGTTCAGCTCATCAATCAGCTTGACCAGCACGCCCATAGTTATTGGATCCTGCCCCACAAACGGCTCATCAAACATAATGAGTTCCGGTTCCAGCGCAATGGCACGTGCCAGCGCAGCACGTCGCGCCATCCCGCCGGAGAGCTCTGCCGGCATAAGTTTTGCCGCGCCGCGCAGTCCGACCGCTTCAAGCTTCATCATCACCGTGCTGTGCAGCAGTTCCGGCGGCAGCTGAGTGTGCTCGCGTAGCGGCCAGGCGACGTTTTCATAGACGTTAAGATCGGTAAAGAGCGCGCCTGACTGAAACAGCATGCTCATTTTCTTACGGGCTTCATAGAGCTTGCGCCGTGACAGGCTGGGAATATTCTGGCCCTGAAACCAGATTTCGCCGTGGTCAGGCTGCAGCTGACCGCCAATCAGGCGTAACAGCGTTGTTTTTCCTATGCC
This sequence comes from Pantoea sp. RIT413, assembly GCF_003057675.2. Taxonomy (NCBI): domain Bacteria; kingdom Pseudomonadati; phylum Pseudomonadota; class Gammaproteobacteria; order Enterobacterales; family Erwiniaceae; genus Pantoea; species Pantoea sp. RIT413. The sequence goes on along the minus strand of NZ_QBJB02000010.1, from coordinate 53,742 downwards.
GGAAGGTCCCATAATCGCGGTCACTTTACCCGCCGGAACCGTAAGTGAAATATCATCGAATATCGTGCGATCGCCACGGGTGAAACTCACACCGCGCACCTCGACCAGATTCGTTTGCTGCTGAGTCATTATTACCTCGTTAAGCGGGTCGGGCGTACTAAATGGGGTGGATGGTAGCCTGGTAAACCGCAATTCACGATAGTTTTACAGAAACTTACCGGTTCAGTGTGGCGAAAACGGTCATTAAATTTACTTTTGTCGCTCAGAGAGTCAAAATCAGCGGCTGACTCTCCCCGCATCTCAGGTTTTTTTGCCGGCCAGGGTCCGCCGGCACCGTATCCATCAAGGATTTTTCATGTTTGTAGCTACCGCCCTGTTGTTTATCGGATTGCTGTTACTGGTTTACGGGGCCGATCGACTGGTCTTCAGCGCCGCCATTCTGTGCCGCTCATTCGGTATTCCGCCGCTGATTATCGGCATGACGGTAGTCAGTATCGGCACATCGCTACCGGAGCTGATTATTTCGTTTTCAGCTGCGCAACATGGACAAATGGATTTGGCCGTAGGCACCGCGCTGGGCTCAAACATTACGAATATCCTGTTAATTCTGGGTGGCGCCGCGCTGCTTCATCCTTTAACCGTACACTCCAATTTGATTCGGCGCGAACTTCCGCTGCTGCTGCTGGTCTCTTTGCTGAGCGGCATTATGCTGTTTGATAATTACCTGAGCCGGCTGGATGGTGTCGCGCTGTTGCTGATGGCGCTGTTCTATCTGCTGATCGTGATCCGCATTGCCCGCCGCGCCGGACATGACAACAGCGATACACTCACCCGGGAACAGCTGGCAGAACTGCCGCGCGATGAAGCGGGTAATACGGTAGCCTTTCTCTGGCTGGCGGTCGCGCTGATTATATTGCCGATGTCGACCCGTATGGTCATCGACAATGCCACCGTCTTTGCTGATTACTTTGGCGTAAGCGAGCTGGTGATGGGGCTGACGCTTATCGCGGTAGGGACCAGCCTGCCGGAGCTGGCCACGGTTGTCGCGGGTGCGCTGAAAGGTGAAGATGATATGGCGATTGGTAATCTGATCGGCGCCAATATTTTCAACCTGGCGATTGTTCTTGGCCTGCCCGCGCTGTTTCATCCGGGCGAGGTCAATCCGCTCGCGTTTAGCCGTGATTACTGGGTCATGCTCGGCGTCAGCGTAGTGTTTGCCCTGTTTTGTCTGCTGCGTAAGCGGCGCGTCGGCCGGATAGCCGGCGCGCTGTTACTGAGCGGATTTCTTCTCTGGGTGCTATGGCTGTGGCTCAGCCCCACCCTTCTTACTGGCTATTAAGGATGCACTGATATGTCACAGCAGCATGCAGAGTTTGATTTTCAGCAGGCGGGTAAAAAGGTTCTGCGCATCGAACGTGAAGGACTTGAACAGCTTGATCAGTATATCAATGACGACTTCAGCCGCGCCTGCCAGCTGCTTTATGCCTGCCAGGGAAAAGTCGTGGTGATGGGCATGGGCAAGTCAGGACATATCGGTAAGAAAATGGCCGCGACCTTTGCCAGCACCGGCACCGCCTCCTTTTTTGTGCATCCAGGCGAGGCGAGCCATGGCGACCTCGGCATGGTGAGCGCCAGCGATGTGGTTATCGCCATCTCGAACAGCGGCGAGTCGGCAGAGATCCTGGCGCTGATCCCGGTGCTGAAGCGACAGAAAGTGCAGCTGATCTGTATGACCAGCCGCCCGGAGAGCGCCATGGGCCGCGCGGCAGATGTTCACCTGTGTGTGAAAGTGCCGCAGGAAGCGTGCCCGCTGGGACTGGCACCAACGTCCAGCACCACGGCAACGCTGGTGATGGGCGATGCGCTGGCGGTGGCGCTGCTTGAGGCGCGCGGTTTTACGCCAGAGGATTTTGCGCTGTCGCATCCTGGCGGCGCGCTGGGTCGTAAACTGCTGCTGCACGTCAGCGACATTATGCACAGCGGCGATGAAATTCCGCACGTCACGCGCGAGGCGTCGCTGCGTGATGCCCTGCTGGAGATCACGCGCAAAAACCTCGGTCTCACGGTGATCGTCGATGACTTAATGAAAATTGAAGGGATTTTTACCGATGGCGATCTGCGCCGTATTTTTGATATGGGCGTCGATTTTCAGTCAGCGCGTATTCAGGACGTCATGACGCGTGGCGGCATCCGCGTCCGGCCAAATATGCTGGCGGTAGAGGCCTTAAATCTGATGCAAAATAAAAATATCACTGCCGTCCTGGTAGCCGATGAAGATCGGCTGCTGGGCGTCGTCCACATGCATGACATGCTGCGCGCTGGCGTAGTCTGAACAGGAAATGTAAATGAACGCTGAAAATGCGCTGGTTGCCACCTGCTATGGTCCGGTATCAGCTGAAGTCATGGCACGGGCAGCGCAAATCCGCCTGCTGATTTGTGATGTCGATGGCGTCATGTCAGACGGCCTGATCTATATGGGAAACAGCGGTGAAGAGCTGAAGGCGTTTAATGTGCGGGATGGCTACGGCATACGTTGCCTGCTGACCTCCGGCATCGAAGTCGCTATTATAACCGGCCGTCGCGCTAAGCTGCTGGAAGATCGCTGTGAAACGCTGGGCATTACGCATCTTTACCAGGGACAATCAGATAAGCTTTTGGCGTGGCGCGAACTTCTGGATAAACTGTCACTGGACAGCACGCAGGTTGCCTATATTGGCGACGATCTGATCGACTGGCCGGTCATGGCACAGGCGGGTCTGAGTGTTGCCGTAGCGGATGCACATCCGGTCTTGCTGCCGCGTGCAGACTATGTCACACGCATCGGCGGCGGACGCGGTGCGGTACGCGAAATATGCGACCTGATATTACTGGCGCAGAATAAATTTGAGGATGCCAGAGGGCAATCAGTATGAGTAAAAGCAGGCGTTGGATAACGCTGATTCTGGCTCTGGTCGCGCTGATATTGATCGGCTGGAACCTGACGAATCAGGATGAGAGTGCCACGCCGTTGGCTTCAAACGATCAGGAGCCAACCTACACCAGCGCGAACTCTAATACCGTGGTATACAACCCAACGGGTGCACTGGCCTACAAGCTTGTCTCCGATAAAGTGACCTATTTTTCAGCTGATGAAGTCAGCTGGTTTGATCGTCCCGTTATGACAACCTTTGATGAAAACAAAGTGCCAACCTGGTCAGTACGGGCGGACAAAGCAAAGCTAACGAAAGATCGTATGCTTTATCTGTATGGCCACGTTGAAGTGCATACGCTGACGCAGGATTCTCAGCTGGAACGCATTATCACTGATAACGCGCAGGTCAATCTGGTGACCCAGGATGTCATGTCTGACGACCAGGTGACGCTATTTGGCCGCAGTTTTAACTCCACGGGCATGAAGATGCGCGGCAATTTGCGGACAAAAAACGCCGAACTGCTTGAAAAGGTCAAAACCTCTTATGAAATTCAAAATGAACAAAAATAGCGTTAACGCGCTGCTGCTGGGATCGCTGCTGATTGGCAGCCTGCCCGCGCTGGCTGTCACCGGCGACTCAGAAAAACCGGTTAATATCGACTCCGTTAATCAGGCGCTGGATCTGCAGGGCAACGTGGCGACCTTTACCGGCAATGTTATTGTCACGCAGGGCACGATTAAAATTACAGCGGATAAAGTCGTGGTAACCCGTCCCGGCGGCGACAGCAACAAAACTATTGTTGATGCCTATGGCAATCCGGCTACGTTTTATCAGATGCAGGACAACGGCAAGCCGGTTAAAGGCCATGCCGCTAAGCTGCACTATGAGCTGGCCAACGATTTTGTCGAGCTGACCGGTAATGCTTTCATTGAACAGCAGGACAGCAACATCAAAGGCGATCGCATCACCTATCTGGTGAAAGAGCAGAAAATGCAGGCCTATAGTCAGGGTCAAAGCAAACGCGTCACCACGGTGCTGGTTCCTTCACAGCTGCAGGATAAAAACGGTTCCGCTGCGAGCCCTAAAAAGAGTAACTGACCGATGGCAACTTTAGTCGCTGAAAATCTGGCCAAAGCGTATAAAGGCCGCCGCGTAGTGGAAGATGTCAGCCTGCAGGTTAAATCGGGCGAGATTGTCGGACTGCTGGGTCCTAACGGCGCCGGTAAGACCACGACATTTTATATGGTGGTCGGCATTGTCCCGCGCGATGCGGGCCGCATTATTATCGATGATGAGGATATCAGTATCCTGCCCCTGCACGCCCGTGCGCGTCGTGGTATCGGATACCTGCCGCAGGAAGCCTCTATTTTCCGGCGGCTGAGCGTGTATGACAATCTGATGGGCGTGCTGCAGATCCGCGACGATCTGACCGAAGAGCAGCGCCAGGATCGCGCCAATGAGCTGATGGAAGAGTTCCATATTGAGCATCTGCGCAACAGCCTGGGCCAGGCGCTCTCCGGGGGAGAACGTCGCCGCGTTGAAATTGCACGCGCGCTGGCAGCGAATCCAAAGTTCATTCTGCTGGATGAGCCGTTCGCCGGGGTTGACCCCATCTCCGTTATCGATATCAAAAAGATCATCGAACATTTGCGCGACAGCGGCCTCGGTGTCCTGATCACCGACCATAACGTGCGTGAAACGCTGGCCGTCTGCGAACGCGCCTATATTGTCAGCCAGGGCAATCTGATTGCACACGGCACGCCAGATGAAATTCTGGCAGATGAGCAGGTTAAGCGGGTTTATTTGGGCGAAGAGTTCAGACTCTGATAAGGTGTCGATTAACCCGATATTCGCTTAGGACATTCAAGCCGGATTATGAAGCAAGGTTTGCAACTCAGGTTCAGCCAACAGCTGGCGATGACCCCCCAGCTGCAACAGGCCATTCGCCTGCTGCAGCTCTCTACGCTTGAACTCCAGCAGGAGCTCCAGCTGGCGCTGGAGAGCAATCCGCTGCTTGAGCAGACCGATATTCATGATGAAGTGGACGCACGCGAAACGCAGGAAAGCGATACGTTAGATACCCGTGAGGCGCTGGAACAGAAAGAGATGCCTGACGAGCTGCCGCTGGATGCGTCGTGGGATGAAATTTATACCGCCGGCACCCCTTCCGGCACCGGAACAGATTATCAGGATGATGAACTGCCGGTGTATCAGGGAGAAACCACGCAGTCGCTGCAGGATTACCTGATGTGGCAGGTGGAGCTGACCCCGTTTACCGATACCGATCGCGCTATTGCGACATCGATTGTTGATGCGATCGACACGACCGGTTATCTCACCGTGACGCTGCAGGAAATTTGCGACAGTATCGGCGACGATGAGCTGACGCTGGATGAGGTAGAGGCGGTTCTCAAGCGCGTCCAGCGGTTTGATCCGGTTGGCGTAGGCGCGCGCGATCTGCGCGACTGTCTGCTGGTTCAGCTATCGCAATATGCGGCTGACGCTCCTATGCTAAAAGAGGCGCGCCTGATTGTCAGTGAACATCTCGATCTGCTGGCTAATCACGACTTCCGCAGCCTGATGCGGGTGACCCGCCTGAAAGAAGAGGTGCTGAAAGAGGCGATGCTGTTGATACAGTCGCTCGATCCGCGCCCCGGACAATCGATTAATACGGGTGAACCGGAATACGTTATTCCGGATGTGCTGGTGCGCAAAGCGGGCGCACGCTGGATAGTGGAACTGAATGCTGAAAGCCTGCCGCGTCTGCGGATCAACCAACACTATGCCGCCATGGGCGGTTCAGCGCGCAGCGATAGCGACAGCCAGTTTATTCGCAATAATCTGCAGGAAGCGCGCTGGCTCATTAAAAGCCTGGAGAGTCGTAATGACACTCTGCTCAAGGTTACCCGCTGTATCGTTGCGCAGCAGCAGGCGTTTTTTGAGCAGGGCGAAGAGTATATGCGTCCGATGGTGCTGGCAGATATCGCGCAACAGGTCGATATGCACGAGTCCACCATCTCACGCGTGACCACGCAAAAATATCTGCACAGTCCGCGTGGTATTTTTGAGCTGAAATATTTTTTCTCCAGCCATGTCAGCACGGAAGGCGGCGGCGAAGCCTCGTCTACGGCCATTCGTGCGCTGGTAAAAAAACTGGTCGCGGCAGAAAATCCCGCAAAGCCCTTGAGCGACAGCAAACTGACCGCCATGTTATCTGAACAGGGTATTATGGTAGCGCGACGTACGGTTGCGAAGTATCGCGAGTCTTTATCTATACCGCCATCAAACCAGCGTAAACAGCTGGTCTGACCGAACTCAGAAGGAAGACCTATGCAGCTAAACCTTACCGGACTCAATGTCGAAATCACTGACCCGCTGCGCGAATTTGTGAACAGCAAATTTGGCAAACTTGAACACTATTACGATCGCATCAATCAGGTTTATATTGTTCTGAAAGTGGAGAAAGTGACTCAGATTGCAGAGGCAACTCTGCACGTTAACGGCGGTGAGCTGCACGCCACAGCGGAAGCGGAAGATATGTACGCGGCCATTGACGGGCTGGTTGATAAGCTGGCACGTCAGCTGACCAAACATAAAGACAAACTGAAAAAACACTAACCTTCACGTTTGCAGAGCGCTGACCCGTTCAGCGCTCAGGGAAAAATGGGGCGGAAGAGCGCCCCGTTTTATCATCTGCGCAAGCGCCAGCAGGGCTTTTCGCTCTGTGGCTATGTGAACTCGCAAGTGAAACCACGATGAACAACGATCTGACACTGGAATTGAGCTCGGTTCTGACGCCTGACTGCACCCGCAGCGGCGTACACTGCCAGAGTAAAAAACGCGCGCTGGAGATTATCAGCGAACTGGCGGCTAAGCAGCTCAATCTGCCGCACCAGACGCTTTTCGAAGCGATTCTGACCCGCGAGCGTATGGGCAGTACCGGCATTGGCAACGGCATTGCTATTCCGCATGGCAAACTGGAAGAGGATACGCTGCGGGCGGTGGGGGTGTTTATCAGCCTCGATCAGCCTATTGCTTTTGACGCCGTGGATAATCAGCCGGTCGATCTGCTGTTCGCTCTGCTGGTGCCTGCCGATCAGTGTAAGACGCACCTTCATACCCTGTCGCTGGTCGCAAAACGCCTGGCAGATAAGACGGTTTGCCGTCGCCTGCGTGCGGCCCAGAGTGATCAAGAGCTCTACGCCATTATCACAGAAGCTCAGGAAGCGCATTCGTAATCAGTACATAGCGTTACCGGTCTGCGGGCCGGATAAAACAGGGGAGAATAGTGATGGTGCTGATGATCGTCAGTGGTCGATCAGGCTCAGGTAAATCAGTTGCGCTGCGTGCCCTGGAGGATATGGGCTTTTACTGTGTCGACAATCTGCCGGTAGTCCTGCTGCCTGAGCTGGCGAATACGCTGACAGAGCGGAATATTTCGGCGGCGGTAAGTATTGATGTACGCAACATGCCGGAGTCGCAGGAAGTCTTTGAGCTGGCGTTAAATAATCTGCCTGACTCTTTCTCTCCTCAGCTGCTGTTTCTGGATGCCGATCGCAATACGCTGATCCGACGCTACAGCGACACCCGTCGCCTGCATCCGCTCTCCAGCAAAAACCTGTCGCTGGAAAGCGCCATTGATGAAGAGAACGATCTGCTGGAGCCGCTGCGCTCGCGTGCCGATCTGATTATTGATACCTCAGAGATGTCAGTGCATGAGCTGGCTGAGATGCTGCGCACCCGCCTGCTGGGCAAGCGCGAACGCGAACTCACGATGGTGTTTGAGTCGTTCGGTTTCAAACACGGTATCCCGATCGATGCCGACTACGTGTTTGACGTGCGCTTTTTGCCTAACCCGCACTGGGATCCCAAACTGCGTCCGATGACGGGCCTCGATCGACCGGTGGCGGCGTTCCTGGATCGGCATACAGAAGTACATAATTTTATCTACCAGACGCGCAGCTATCTTGAGCTATGGCTGCCGATGCTGGAAACCAACAACCGCAGCTACCTTACTGTGGCGATCGGCTGTACCGGTGGCAAACATCGTTCCGTGTATATCGCCGAGCAGCTGGCTGACTATTTCCGTTCGCGCGGTAAAAACGTGCAGTCGCGTCATCGCACACTGGAAAAGCGTAAATCATGACCGTAAAGCAAACTGTCGAAATCCGTAACAAGCTGGGTATGCATGCGCGCCCGGCGATGAAGCTGTTTGAGCTGGTGCAGAGCTTTGACGCGGATGTTCTGCTGCGCAATGAAGCGGGCACCGAGGCTGAGGCGAGCAGCGTTATTGCGCTGCTGATGCTGGATTCAGCAAAAGGCGGTCATATTGAAATTGAAGCCAGCGGACCGCAGGAAACTGCGGCGCTGGCCGCCGTTATTGAGCTGTTTGAATCGGGCTTTGACGAAGAGTAAAGGTTTTAGTGTAGCCGGTAGCGATTCAGGAAACCCTCCCCTCCCAGCTGGCGCATCTGACGCATGATCCACTGCTGACGCTGGCGAACATAGCCTGAAGGCGCATCCGCGCGAAAACGGATCGGATTAGGCAATACTGCAGCCAGCAGGGCAGCCTCTGCGATAGTCAGGCGGCTGGCGGGCTTATGGAAATAGTGCTGCGCTGCGGCTTCAGCGCCAAAAATACCGGGACCGAACTCAGCGATATTAAGATAGACCGTCAGAATACGACGTTTACTCCAGACGGTTTCAATGCCAACCGTCATCCCCGCCTCCAGCCCTTTACGTAGCCAGCTACGTCCGTCCCACAAAAAGAGATTTTTCGCGGTCTGCTGAGAAAGCGTTGACGCGCCACGCATGCGCTCGCCGCTGCTGTTGTCGAGCACCTGCTGAATAGCGCCAACGTCAAAACCCCAGTGCTCAGGGAATTTCTGATCTTCGGCGGCAATCACGGCCAGCGCCATCCACGGGGAGATGTTATCCATGCTGACCCACTCTGAATGTGCGACATAACTGATATCTCCGTGCAGCCAGGCGCCTGCCTGACGTTCCGCCATAACCGCGGAAAAAGGCACGGGTAAAAAAGCGAAAACGGCAATTCCTCCGATCCAGAGTAGTGCCCATGCCAGCAGACATTTAACCATCAGCGACCTGAAAAGGCTGAACCCTTTCCCTCTGTATTTTTTCATTACCTCTTCCTGTATCCCTTCCCTGTATTAATTAATCACTCTGGTCATGATTGCGTCCAGTGCTCATTGTTATACCTGCCTGCATGCTGCCAGCCGGTTTCCGGAGCTGAAAAAGCGTTCAGGCCAGCCGCGGCTCTTGTGCTGATACCCTGAAACATCAAAGACTTCCATCTTTAAGGAATCGGTTCCATGCATAAAAATCGCGCAAGGCAAACTTCAGACCGCCGTTAACCTGTACTAATAGTCATGTTAATAAGACTTTCATATAGCTTAACATTTGCAAAGAATAGCTTAGCGTTTCCTGACTATCGTCTGCTATGAGATCGGTTTCAGACACATATTATGCTGCCAGAAAGCCGAATCCCCCGGCAATTGTCCGTAAATCAAATTTTACACTCTGACCGGCCTGTTTTTCAGAACGACCGATCTGGAAGTTTAACCGCCTGCTTTCCAAAACGTTTCGGATAAATGTGATGCAATACGGCTATTTTTATTACAAAACAATAGCATAAAGAATATTTTCCTGATAAAAATCCGTCCCCGGATAGCTATCCGGGCTTTCGCCGCTTCCCTCAATCCTGATGGCGAAAAATCAGCCAAAACCGGTTGATATTGGTTAAATAACAAACAAATCAGCGGGGAAATTGATTCCCCGCTTGACAGTGTTGTCAAATTAATGTTTTCTGTAGCGGAACGTTGTTCAACATCACACAATTTAATGAATCTTGTCGCGCAGGCTGGCAAATTTGCTAAGGTGATTTTGTAACGTTAACCAATACCTGACTGCTGCTTTTTACTTCAATTAACCATAACAGCAGCAGTCACTTTTTCCCTGGTGTTGGCGCAGTATTCGCGCACCCCGGTTTCGACCGGGGTCATTTTTTTTAGCGCTTCTGATTTTCCCGCCCGGCAACCCATTCACGCAGTACGGCAACATCCTGTCGCCACTCCTGCTTCAGTTCATCGATCCACTCCTGCACATTGTCCCACCAGGCCGGCAGTTCCGGTGACTGAATCTGTTTTGCCAGCTGCTGCAGGTGCAGCAAGCCTACCGATCCCGCGGCACCTTTAATTTTGTGCCCCTCTTCGGCAATGCCTTTTTGATCGCGCGCCATCATATTGGAATCAAGCACATCAAGATAACCAGGCATCATCTGTTCAAACATTGTCAGGCTCTGTGTAATCAGACCAGGCCCGACCAGCTCGATATACTGCTCCAGCATCGCCACATCCAGCAGCATGCGCGACTGCGTATCCGCGACAGGCATATCTGTCTCTTCTTCCTCGCCCTGATAATCCCAGAATTTTTTGATCACCGCCGTCAGCGCCGGCACCGCCAGCGGTTTACTGAGTACTTCATCCATTCCGGCATCGAGATACTCTTTTTTATCTTTAAGTACGTTGGCCGTCAGCGCGACCAGCGGCGGCAGCTGCACGCCCTTATGCTGCTGATGGATAGCGCGCGCAACGTCCAGTCCGGTCATATCCGGCAGCTGAATATCCAGCAGCACCAGGTCAAACTCCTGCGGATCAAACAGGCTTAGCGCGTCATGGCCGTTCATGGCGACCTCAACGCTGCAGCCGAGCTTCTCCAGCACCGAGCGGGCGACAATCACATTCAGTTCAATATCTTCCACCAGCAGTACGTGCAGCGCCGGCAGCGGCAGGCTGTCATCCAGGCCGGTATCTTCCACTTCGTCAGCCACGCGCGGCGCGTTAATCTCAACCACAAAGCAGGAGCCCTTACCCGGCGCGCTGCTGACGGTGATATCTCCGCCCATCGCCTGCGCCAGGCGGCGCGATACCGCCAGCCCGATACCGGTACCGGTCGCGGGTTTGCCGCCGTGCTGATCTTTAACCTGATAATACATGGCAAAGATTTTGTCCTGCTCCTCCTGCGGAATACCCATTCCTGAATCCTGCACTTCAAAGCGCAGCGTTTCATTCGCGCTGTACGCGACCCGCACGACAATCTCCCCCTCGCGGGTGAATTTCACGGCGTTTCCAATCAGGTTCCACAGGATCTGCCGTAAGCGCGTGCCGTCAGCCAGAATTTTATGCGGCAGCGGCAGCGCGGGCTGCATAACAAACTTCAGATCTTTCGGCTGGGCCAGCAGGCCGGATAAGTTTTCGAGATCGGCAAGGAAACCGGTGAAATCAAGCGGCTGGTTATCCAGCTGAACTTTGCGCCGCTCGATTTTGTCCACTTCGATCACATCGTTAAAGATATTGCCCAGCGTAATGGCTGAGACGTGAATCGTTTTCAGGTACTTCAGCTGCTCCTGGCTGAGCTCGGTATCCAGCAGAATACGGCTCAGACCCACGATGCCGTTCAGCGGCGTGCGCAGCTCGTGGCTGATCGTTGAAATAAAGGTGGTTTTCTCCCGGCTGGCGTTCTCCAGCGCATCCTGATAGCGCTTACGCTCCGTGATATCGCGTCCGAATCCCATCAGGCCGCTGCGCTTGCCCACCCGATCGTAATAGGGCACTTTACGGATTTCAAAACAGGCTTTGCGCCCGTCCGGATACTGCAGCCACTGCTCATAGGTGAGCGATACGTTATGGCGAAACACCTTTTCGTCTGTTTCCAGTACCTTGGTCGCTGCCTCATCATCATAAATATCGTGCGGCGTCAGTCCGATCAGCTGTTTTTCACTTAGGCCGGTCAGCAGCTCCATGGCGCGGTTGCAGCCGGAGAACTGTTTGTCGATATTACGGTAGAAGACCAGATCGGGCGATGCATCCAGAAATGAGCGCAGGAAAGAGGATTGCTGCTCCAGCTCAATCTGCGCCTGCTCGCGGCGCGCCATCTCTTCACGCAGCTTATCCATCACCTGTTTACGCGCCTCTTCTGCGCTGATGCGATCGCTGATCTCCTGATTCAGCTGCGTGATGGTCTGTTTCATCTGCTGATTAAGCTCGAGATCGCGCGTGCGCATCTCTTCCAGCTTATCAACCAGCTTCGTTAGCCGCTGACGCGACTCCTCCAGCTGATCGACCACGACTGACAGGAAATAGACCGCCCAGGGCGTAATCAGCAGACCAAAGAAGACCGAGCGCACCACGTCGATACTTTCCACGTGCCCGCGCAGTACCATAGTGACCGCCATCTGGACAATCATCGCCAGCACCACCAGCGCCGACGCCAGCAGCAGTGAAAAGCGCACCAGACCGAGTTTGACCATCAGGTCGACATAATATTGAGCTAACAGACGAATTTGTTTCATGGCAGATCCCCTGAACGAATGGCGCCATCATAACGTAATTAGCCTGCGTCTGCCCGGGCTGACCGGGATATTGCGCCCGCCTGACGCCCCATCATAGTGCATCCGCGCCCGGCTTGAACGTTATCTGGCGCGCGCTGAGTAAAGCACTTGACTAATTTGCACAGGTGAATAATCTGAAAGGCCGTCTGCGCGCAGCTAAGCGTCAGACCTTATTGCTCTCTTTCGCCTGTGGCAGCTGATTTCTCAGCATACTGCCACCCCTCCTTATTGCATACTGATTCACATTTAACGAAATTTTACTCAGTTACCTTCTGATTAGTTTTGCTTATACAGACCTATATTTAATTCAAAACAGACGCCATAAGAAAAACAGATACATGACATGCCGGTCTGCACAGCTACGATATTTTATGCTGCTATAAGCAGCACTGCCAGCAGGGTAAAGTAATATCGCCGCCTGCAGATAGTGAGACGGCTCACACTTAGCAGGGGTTTAAATCGGCGCTTATTGACATAAATTTACTGTTAAAAAACATAAAATTCATAAGGTTAACCTCTTTTTTCTGCAGATATAGGGCTCAGCGCTCTCTATTTGACCTCTGTGCGCTTTCCCGATAAGTTGAAATTCCGCTGGATGCTTTCCAGTCGGGACTGTGTCTCGACATATCTATGCAGCAAGAAGACTCCCTCTGGATGCAAGTTATCTCCCGTTAGAGACCGGATTGAAGAGCAACTCATCAAGGACGTTATACCCGGATCCTGAGAGTCATTGCTCGGTGTGGCGACGCCCGCGTACAGCGCGGAAAAAACCAGTGAAACAGCACGCGTCAGCGCTCTGTGCCTGAAACAGAACAGGCAATGTCTAAAGCAGTTTAAGGAGACTCTCAATGTCCACGCAAAAACCTCATTCCTATGGTTTGTACGACCCGGCCGCAGGCAGCGATAGCTGTGGTGTAGGTTTTATTACCCGCAAGGACGGCGAGCAGACACATGACATTCTGCAGATGGCGCACAGCGCACTCTGCACCGTGCCGCATCGCGGCGGGATGTCCGCAGAGGGTGTCGGTGATGGTGCCGGCGTTAACGTCGATCTCTCGCTTAACTTTTTCCGTAAATTAACCGGCCAGGCGCTGGAAGCTGGCCAGTTTGGCGTAGGCAACTTTTTTGTCCCGAAAGATACCGCGCTGCGGGCTAATGCCGAACGTCTGGTTGAAGAGACGCTGGCCGCATGGAATTTCCCGGTGCTGCTGAAGCGCGATATGCCGCTGGATAATAGCGTAACCCGCCCTGCCGCCGTGGCGTTTCAGCTGCCGATTGTGCAGTGGGTGTTTGCCGCTCCGCCTGCGCTGACGAATCAGACTGACTTCGAACGTCAGATCTACCGGGCGCTGCTGGATATCGAAGCGCGCGCGTTCACCGAAAGTGAGTTTGGCGGCCTCTATCCGCTCTCACTCTCTTCCCGCACGCAGGTGTTTAAAGCGCGTCTGAACTCGAATGAAGTGATCCCTTACTTTAAAGACCTCACCGACAGCGATCACCAGGTGCGCGGACTCTTTTTCCATACCCGCTTCTCGACCAATACCGATCCCCATACCACTATGGCACAGCCGTTCCGCCTGATGGCGCATAACGGCGAGCTGAATACCGATCGTAAAAACCGCATTGCTGAAGCGGCGCTGATGCTGGCGCGCGGTAAAAAAATTGTCCGCCCTAAAGGCCAGTCTGACAGCTCGCGTCTTGACCAGAGCATCCACAGCCGCCTGATGGAAGACGATCTCGACCTGATCACCGCCGTGGTCTCCATGATGCCCCCGGCGTGGGAGAACGACAGTTCACTCTCCGCTGACGTGCGTGCGATGCTGGAGTACTTTTCGCTGTATGAAGAGAAAAATGATGGTCCGGCCGCGCTGATTTTCGGCAACGGCGAGGTCATCGGTGCCCGTCTGGATCGCCTGGGCCTGCGTCCGCTGCGTTCAGTGGAAACTGCCGACTATATCGGTGCCATGTCAGAAGCGGGCCAGATTGCCTTTCCGCCAGAAAGCGTACTGCGTCGCGGCCGCATCGAAGCGGGCGGTATGCTCTATTACGATCACAAAGAGAAGCGCGCCTATACCACGACCGAAGCGCTGGAAAAACTGGCGGCCGCAAAAGATTATCGTGCCCTGCTGCAGGCGGCGCGCGTCGAGCTGCATGAGCTGCCGGAAATTCCGGCCGAGAAGCTTGGCTCTCCGCTGCGCTATCGCGGCGATCTCAAAACCTACCAGCGTTTTGTCGCCTACTACTACAACCAGGAAAGCTTCAAGTTCATGATGGATCCGATGCTGCAGACCGGTGCGGAGAAAATCTCCGCAATGGGTTACGGCAACGCCATCAACGGCCTTTCCGATCATGAAGGCGGCATGGCGCACTACTTTTCGCAGCGCTTTGCGCAGGTGACCAACCCGCCGCTCGACTCTATCCGTGAAGCTGACGGCATGACGCTGCGCGTGGCGCTGGGCGCAAAACCCCATCTTGGCCGTAGCAAAGGGCAGCAGATTATTGTTCCCAGTCCGATCCTGACCCACCTTGATATGCTGCGCCTGCGCGAGCAGAACGTGGCACCTTACGCGCGCTTTGAAATGCTCTATGAGCCGGTGACCGGCAAAGATATCGTCAGCCGCGCCGCTAATGCCAGCGCGCTGGAAAAAGCGATAGATAATCTGGCTCAGCAGGTGGTGGATTTCGCCCGTACGCAGGGCGGCATTGCCGTGATCACCGATCGTCACGTATCAACCACTCATGCCGCCATGCCGATGCTGCTGGTGATCTCCGCCATTAACCAGCGTCTGGTGCAGGAAGGGCTGCGTCTGGATGTCTCTCTGGTGGTTGAGAGCGGTCAGAGCATCTCGTCGCACCATATCGCTGCCACGCTTGGCTTCGGTGCTTCCGCCGTCTATCCGCTGGGCGTACAGATGCGCGCAGAAGAGAAATTTGGTGAAGGCGAAGAGGGTAATAAGGCGTTCAGGCGCTATGCCAAAGCCGCTGAGAAAGCGCTGATGAAGACCATGGGTAAAGTGGGCCTCTGCACCGTCGAGAGCTACAGCTGCGGTGAGTTTTTTGAGCCTAATTTTCTCGATACTGAAGATCCGGTGCTGAAAAAATATTTTCCGAATATCAAAACCCCGGTGGGTGGCGCAGGCTTCCCGGCGATCGCCCAGATGGCAGTAGACTGGCATCAAAGCGCGCTGAAAATCCAGGGTGAAGCGGAAGTGCCGCTGCTTGGCCTGTTCAAAGAGCGTGCGGAAGGTGCCGGTCACTCCTACGGCACCATCGCCGTGCGAACCTTTATCGATATGACTGAACAGCCGATCCGCTTTGCCGATAAGGCGCGCGAAGAGGATAACTTTATCCGTCTGATGACGCTCGCCAGGCTGGAAAACGCGTTTGGTATTAAAGCGGACGCATTCAAAGAGAGCAGCTTTGAACGGATCCCGAATGCGGTCATCGATACCTTTGCCATTACGCCGGATTACCGTCAGTTCTCCAGCCTGATGCATGCTGAGCGCAAACGCCGTCCGGCAGCACTGCGTGACATTCTTGCCCTGCCCTGCGATCTGACCCACGTTGACAGTGAAGCGGAGTTTGGCCGCAAGCTGGGCCGCTATTCGCTGGTGAACAATGGTTTCGCCATCCGTGGCCTGCAGTGTCAGACGGTGGCGGGCAGCCTGAACCAGTTTGAACTGCGCCTGATCGACGCGATTGCCGGTCTGAAACCGGAGCAGGAGCGTCTGGCGGCGCTGGCGCGTGCGCTCAGCACCCGCTTCCGGGATGACATTGAGAGCAGCAGCGTGGAAGAGAGCGTGCTGCGCATTACCGCCTATGGTAAGGCCGCAGAGTACCTGGCAAAAATTTTCACGGCGCAGCCTTCGCTGCCGCTGGAGGAGATTCAGCCGGCACACGAAATCACCCGCACCTTCGCTTCCGGTGCAATGAGCCACGGAGCGCTGGTTGCGCCTGCGCATGAAGCCGTCGCGCACGGCACCAATATGGTGGGCGGCATGAGTAACTGCGGTGAAGGCGGCGAGCACTATTCGCGTCACGGCACCATCCGCGCCTCGCGCATTAAACAGCTGGCTTCAGGACGTTTTGGTGTCTGGGCGGCCTACCTGGCCGATCCGATGCTGGAAGAGCTGGAGATCAAAATTGGTCAGGGTGCAAAACCTGGCGAAGGCGGTCAGCTGCCGGCGCCTAAAGTCACGGTAGAGATTGCTGCCGCACGCGGCGGCACGCCGGGTGTGGAGCTGGTGTCGCCTCCGCCTCACCATGACACCTACTCCATTGAGGATCTGGCACAGCTGATCCACGACTGCAAAGCCGCGCGCGTGCGCGTTATTGTCAAACTGGTCTCTTCAGAAGGTATCGGCACCATTGCGGTGGGCGTAGCCAAAGCCGGCGCCGACGTCATTAACGTGGCGGGCAACACCGGCGGAACCGGTGCGGCATCGGTAACCAGCCTGAAATATACCGGCCGCGTGGCAGAAATCGGTATTGCTGAAGTTCATCAGGCGCTGTGCGCCAATGGCCTGCGTGACAAAGTACAGCTCCGCTGCTCCGGCGCGCAGCAGACCGGCAGCGACGTGATTAAATCCGCGCTGCTGGGCGGCGATAGCTTTGAGTTTGGTACCACGGCACTGATGATGCTGAAGTGCGTGATGGCGAAAAACTGCAACGTGAAGTGCCCGGCGGGCTTAACCACCAATGCCGAAGCCTTTGATGGCGATCCGCGTCAGCTGGCGCAGTACTTCATTAACGTGGCGCAGGAAGTGCGCGAGTTTCTCGCCCGCCTCGGCCTGCGCTCGCTGCGTGAGGCGCGCGGCCGGGCCGATCTGCTGCACCTGATGGATCATCCGCTGGAAGTGGGCAAACTCGATCTGCGCGCCATGCTGACGGTAGTACCGGAACAGAAAATCGCGCATCCGGTCTATCTGGAAAAAGATTTTACGCTCGACGACGGCTGGGTAACGGAAGTGACGGCGCAGCTGGTTGAGCAGGCGGGCCGTGAGGTTACTCTGGGCAACGGCGTGACGCTGAATAACCGCAATAAAAGCGTTGGCGGACAGCTGGCTATCGATATCGAGCGCCTGCTGAACCATACGCTACCGGCTGAGCAGCGCCTCCTGCTGCCGGCGGTGCTGAAGGACGATCGCGGGCGCCACTACCTGGCGCCACGTACGGTGCAAATCCATACCCAGGGCGCAGCCGGACAATCATTCGGGGCGTTCTGTAACGACGGCATGCTGATGCAGCACTACGGCACCTGTAACGATGGCGTAGGCAAAGGTCAGTGCGGCGGTGAGCTGGTGGTGATGTCACCAGGCGGCGGCGCACAGGATAGCGATGGCAACGTGCTGATCGGCAACTTTGCGCTGTTTGGTGCCACCGGCGGCCGGCTGTTTGTGCAGGGCCAGGCGGGCGATCGCTTCGCGGTACGTAACTCCGGCGCCACCGCCGTGGTGGAAGGCGTGGGCGATTTCTGCTGTGAATATATGACCAACGGCGCCATCCTTAACCTCGGCACCTTTGGCAAAGGCTTTGGCAACGGCATGAGCGGCGGCTTCGCTTATCAGTATGACCCGTACGGCAACCTTGCCGGCCATGCGGCGGGAGACTCCGTACTCTTTGGTTCCATTGCGGATGATAACGAGATGGCGCGCGTGCATAAGCAGGCGGTACTGACCATGCTGAACTGGCATCTGGAAGCGACCCGCTCGCCACGCGCCGCCTGGCTGCTGGCGAACTGGGAGAGCGAATGTCAGCACTTTGTGTATGTTATGCCGCGTTCGCTGCTGCTCTACCAGGATGGTGGTGAGATCCTGAAAGCAAAATCGCGCAAAGATCTGCTGGAAGAGCTTTCAACCTCGCTGGCTGCGCACCAGGTAGCCAAATTTAAAGCGGCGTGGCGCAGCGGCAAAACCATTGCTGACGGGGCCGTACCCGCCTACGGTGCGACTGATACGCAGGAGATGTTTATCCTGCTTAACAACTACACCGTGCTGAGCTTTGCGCAGCAGCTGGCGCTGGGCAAGCTGCCGAAAGGCACCGCAGTGGAAGATCCGGCGGTTGAAAAAGCGGTACGCAATCTGCTGATGACCGAGGATTTTGCGCTGGTCAGTAAGCTGCAGCGGCACGCCCGCGCGGCAATTGAGAGCTACAGCGATGATGAGCTGGCAAGCCTGATCGCGGCAAAACGCATGGCTGATTACAAAGCGGCATTAACGCAGCGTAATATCCGCTCTATGGATAGCCTGGCGACCTATGGCTGGATCATCTATCAGGATGCGCGCCATCGCGAGGTGCTGGGCCACCTGCCGGACTTTGAAGAGCTGTTTGCGCGTGCGGCGCTGCCGGAAATTGCCGCTGCGGTCGGAAAACTGTCCTGATCGCGTCAGCCCGGCATTTGAGCCTTAAAAGTGAACATTACTAACAGGATTGAGTACCCGTATCATGAAGATTCCTTACATTCCTGAAGACGCACCGTTTAACGGTGAGCAGAAATACTGGCTGGCGGGTTTTCTCGCCGGTCTCCACTCGCGCCTGTTAGTGCTGGAAGATAAGCAGACGGCGCCTGCCGCTGGCGCCAGCGCAACCACGCAGCTGCACATTCTGTACGGCTCCCAGACCGGCAATGCCGAAGCGCTGGCCCAGACCGCGGCTAAAGCGGCTCGTGCCAAAGGTCTGGTCCCGGTGGTGCAGGCGCTGGGTGAGGTCGATCTCGAAGTCTTCACCACCATGCGTCATGTGCTGATTGTGACCTCAACCTATGGTGAAGGTGAGATGCCTGACAACGCGCAGCTGTTCTGGCAGGCGATTTCAGCCAGCACCGCACCGCGCCTGGAGCAGATGCACTTTGCCGTGCTGGCAATTGGCGATACCGGCTACGACGGTTTCTGCCAGGCGGGTAAATTCATCGATATGCGTCTTGAACAGCTGGGTGCGCGCCGCGTAGTGGATCGCAT
This sequence comes from Pantoea sp. RIT413, assembly GCF_003057675.2. NCBI lineage: Bacteria > Pseudomonadati > Pseudomonadota > Gammaproteobacteria > Enterobacterales > Erwiniaceae > Pantoea > Pantoea sp. RIT413. Next base: position 34,465 of record NZ_QBJB02000010.1, on the reverse strand, counting down.
CGACTGCGATATCGATTTTGAAGAGCCATCCGATGCCTGGATTGGCAGCGCGATGCCGCAGTTTGCCGCCAGCGCCGGCAGCAGCGGCACCGTGCTGGAGAGCGCACCGGAAGCGCCGGTGATCCCCGGCAGCAATAAGCAGAATCCTTATGCGGCTGCGCTGACCACCAATAAACGCCTCTCCGGCGAACAGTCGGCCAAAGATATCCGCCACTTTGAATTTGATCTCAGCGGTAGCGGTCTGAAATATGAAGCGGGCGATGCGCTGGGGATTATTCCGGTCAACGACGCCGCGCTGGTCACGCTGCTGCTGACTGAGCTGAAAGCGGACTATGAAACACCGGTACCGGGCTTCGATCGTAATCTGGGCGATCTGCTGACCTATCAGTTTGAAATCGCCGAGCCGTCACGCAAGCTCATTGAGTGGATTGGCCAGCACACCGCCAACCAGGAGCTGCTGCATGTGCTGCAGCACGACGATAAAGATACGCTGGCCAACTGGCTGTGGGGCAAAGACAGCCTCGATCTGCTGCAGCTGGAGCTGAAGCGCAGCCTGTCGGTGCCGGAATTTGTGGCGATGCTGCGGCCGCTGCAGCACCGCGCTTACTCCATCTCCTCCAGCGCCAAAGCGCATCCCAATCAGGTGCACCTGACCATCGCCTCTGTGCGCTATCACAGCGGCGGACGCGAGCGTAAAGGCGTCTGTTCCACTTATCTGGCAGAGCGCGTACGCCGTGGCGAGAAGCCGGCTATTTTTATTTCGCCTAATAAAGCGTTCCGCGTGCCGGCTGATGGCAATGCACCGCTGATCATGGTCGGACCGGGTACCGGTATTGCGCCGTTTCGCGCGTTTCTGCAGGAGCGCCAGGCAACGGAAGCAAAAGGCAAAAACTGGCTCTTTTTCGGCGATCAGCATCAGGAGCATGACTATATCTACAGTGATGAGCTGCACGGCTGGCAGCAGAGCGGTCTGCTGACGCACCTCGATCTCGCCTTCTCGCGCGATCAGGAAGAGAAAATCTATGTTCAGAACCGGATGCTGGAGAAAGGCGCTGAGCTCTACGCCTGGCTGCAGGAAGGCGCATACTTTTACGTCTGCGGTGATGCATCGCGCATGGCGAAAGATGTCGACGCCGCATTGTATGAAGTGGTACGCCAGGCTGGCGGTCTGTCCGGTGAACGTGCCGCAGCGTATATCGACCAGCTGAAGAAAGAAAAACGCTATCTGCGCGACGTCTACTGAGTTACAGCATAAAAAAACGGGCCATCAGGCCCGTTTTTTCTGCGCGAAAAGATTACTTAACGACGCGCAGTGAAGGACGTCCGCCGCGCGGCGGTGGCTCGTCATCAGGGGAATGATCCTCATCCTGAGCATCATCCGGACGATCGCCATCGATAACGGACATGACCGTCTCTTCCTGACCCGCTTCCTGATCGTCCATCGCCTGATCGTAGACCGGCTCCGGTTCGAACATGGTGCCCGCACCATTTTCACGCGCGTAGATTGCCATTACAGCAGCCATCGGCACGGAAACCTGACGCGGCACGCCGCCAAAGCGCGCGTTGAAGCGCACTTCGTCATTGGAGAGATCGAGATTGCCTACCGCACGCGGCGCAATATTCAGCACGATCTGTCCGTCGCGCGCATACTCCAGCGGGACCTGTACGCCAGGCAAGTTGATATCCACCACCAGATGCGGCGTCAGCTGATTATCCAGCAGCCAGTCGTAAAATGCCCGCAGCAGATAGGGGCGACGCGCGGTGAGTTGCGACATTTCCATACTTAGCCCCGAGCCTGCAGGCGCATTTCCCGCTCAGCTTCCGTCAGTGAGGCGAGGAAGGAGTCGCGTTCAAATACGCGTGTCATATAACCTTTCAGCTCTTTCGAGCCGGCACCGCTCAGATCAACGCCCATCTGCGGCAGACGCCACAGCAGCGGCGCCAGGTAGCAATCCACCAGGCTGAACTCTTCGCTCATAAAGAACGGCGTGCGCGCAAACAGCGGCGCAATCGCCAGCAGCTCTTCACGCAGCTGTTTGCGCGCGGCATCTGCCTCAGCGCCGCTGGTGGTTTCGATGGTACGCAGCAGGCTATACCAGTCCTGCTCAATGCGGTGCATCATCAGGCGGCTTTCACCACGCGCAACCGGGTAAACCGGCATCAGCGGAGGATGCGGGAAACGCTCATCCAGGTACTCCATGATGATGCGTGATTCATACAGCGTCAGTTCACGGTCAACCAGCGTAGGTACGGTGCGATACGGGTTGAGGTCAATCAGATCCTGCGGCAGATTATCTGGTTCAACCTGCTCGATCTCCACGCTGACGCCCTTTTCAGCCAGTACGATACGTACCTGATGGCTGAAAATGTCAGTCGGACCAGAAAACAGCGTCATTACCGAACGTTTGTTGGCAGCGACAGCCATGAAAACCTCCAAGTTTGTTCACAAAAATATACTGCGAATAGCCAACCACACGGCGACTCACCCGATCATCAGACTCGCACACTGCCGGGCAGCGCTGATATCCGGCTCATGTCCGGAGCGGAGCGTCAGTTCAGGCCGCGGCTCGCGGGCGCAAAGTGTCAGTGAGTTTACCAGATTTTAAGCAGCTTGTGGGGCGGGGTTGCGCATTTGCGGGCAAATAGCCGGGAAAGCTCGCGTTTTTACACTGCTTTACCGGGATAACAGCCAATAAAAAACCCGCCGAAGCGGGTTTTTTGAGCCAATTGACACTGCCGAAGCAGTAAGCAATTAACGCTTGGAGAACTGAGGACGACGACGTGCTTTACGCAGGCCGACTTTCTTACGTTCAACCTGACGAGCATCACGGGTAACAAAGCCCGCTTTGCGCAGTTCTGCACGCAGAGATTCGTCGTATTCCATCAGAGCGCGGGTGATACCGTGACGGATCGCACCAGCCTGACCAGAAATACCACCACCTTTAACGGTGATGTACAGATCCAGTTTACCAACCATATCAACCAGCTCCAGCGGCTGACGCACGACCATGCGTGCAGTCTCGCGACCGAAGTACTGCTCCAGAGAGCGCTGGTTAATTACGATGTTACCGCTACCCGGCTTGATAAAGACGCGAGCGGCAGAGCTTTTGCGGCGACCAGTGCCGTAGTTTTGAGTTTCAGCCATTGCCTATAATCCCGATTAAATGTCAAGAACTTGCGGTTGCTGCGCCGCGTGGTTGTGCTCGTTGCCTGCGTAAACTTTCAGTTTACGGTACATAGCACGACCCAGTGGGCCTTTTGGCAGCATGCCTTTAACCGCGATTTCAATCACACGCTCAGGACGGCGGGCAATCATCTCTTCGAAGGTCGCCTGCTTGATACCACCGATGTGACCAGTGTGGTGATAGTAAATCTTGTCGGTACGCTTGTTGCCGGTTACAGCAACTTTGTCCGCGTTCAGAACGATGATGTAATCACCGGTGTCAACGTGCGGAGTATATTCCGCTTTGTGCTTACCACGCAGACGGCGCGCCAGTTCAGTCGCCAGGCGACCCAAGGTTTTGCCAGTTGCGTCAACAACATACCAGTCACGCTGTACGGTTTCTGGTTTAGCTGTAAAAGTTTTCATTGAAAAGCTTACCCAAATAAAAGTTACACGTTGGTGAAATCCCAAACGCTAAGTTAACGATTGAGGCTCACGCGACCATTTCGCCCAGCAAGCCCACCCCCTCAGGTAGAGTTACCGGATCACACAGCTTTCCGGGAAAAGAAATGCTGTGCTGTAACGTGGGGTCGCAAGATTATAGAGAAGTCAGATTTAAAAATCGAACCTTTTTGCGACAAAATTCACGATTTCTGGCCGGGCGTCACGGCAGATGCGGCAGCCGGAGATACTCCTCGCTCTGCATCTCCTGCAGGCGTGACAGGCAGCGCTGATACTCGAACTTCAGCCGGGTTCCCTGATAAATTTCAAACAGCGAGGTTTCCGCTGCCACCACCAGTTTGACGTGGCGTTCATAAAATTCATCCACCAGTGCCAGAAAGCGGCGCGCCTGATCTTCAGTTTTATAAATCATCACCGGTACATCAAACAGCAGCACGCTATGGAAACGCCGCGATAGCTCAATGTAGTCGTGCTGGCTGCGCCCCGCCCCGCACAGCGTCAGGAAATCAATGGCGAGTACGCCTTCATGTACTCCACGGGTGGGCATCTCCCGGTGATTGATCTCCAGCACCGGTGCATCATCGGGTGCTCCGCCCGCCAGCGCACGAAACATGCGCGTCATCTCCGCCTGTGTGGCGTCATTAAGCGGATGGTTCCACAGATGTGCTGACGTCAGCGTACGCAGGCGATAGTCGATGCCGGCATCCACGTTCATCACCTCACAGTGCTGTTTAATCTGCTCAATAGCGGGCAGGAAGCGCGCGCGCTGCAGACCGTTGCGGTAGAGATCGTCCGGCGGAATATTGGAGGTGGCGACCAGGGCGATACCGCGTGCGAACAGTGCCTCCATCAGCGTACCCAGCAGCATGGCATCGGTAATGTCGGAGACAAAAAACTCATCAAAGCAGAGGATATCGGTCTCTGCTTTAAAACGGTCAGCCACAATCTGCAGCGGATCGCTTTGTCCCTGCAGCTGCGTCAGCTCTTCATGTACCCGCAGCATAAAACGATGAAAGTGCAGCCGCAGTTTGCGATCGCCAGGAATTGACTGAAAAAACAGGTCCATGACCCAGGTTTTTCCCCGGCCGACGCCGCCCCACATATAGAGACCGCGTACCGGTGCTTCCGGCGCTGCCTTCTCTTTGCCGACCAGTCGGGAGAGGCGTCCCAGCAGGCCGCGACCGCTGTTTTCACGCGGCTGCTGACGGGCAATCAACCCTTGCTGGATAGCGTCTAAGCGGGTTATAGCTTCACGTTGTACGTCGTCCGGGCGGAACTCGCCCTGCGACAGCGCCTGCTCATAGCGCGCAAGCGGAGATGAGGTTTGCATGGTTCTCTCAGAATCCCTGAAAAGTCCGATTCACGTGTCGGTTGCTGAAAATTAGGCCGCTCTACACTAAGCGATACAGTCCGATAGTTCCACTTCCTGCAGATTAACGGGTATAGTGACTTATAGTGAAGCTGAAGTTGAAGTTGAAGCAATGCCCTACGAAGCAACGGAAATTACACGGGAGTTATTATGACCTGGGAATACGGGCTGATTGGTTTAGTGATTGGCATTATTGTCGGCGCAGTCGCTATGCGTTTTGGCAACAAAAAATTGCGCGAACAGCGCAGCATGCAGTATGAACTGGAAAAATCAAAAGCGGAGCTGGCAGATTATCGCGAAGAGCTCACCAACCATTTTGCCCAGAGCGCAGAGCTGCTGGACAATATGGCGCGCGATTACCGCCAGCTTTATCAGCACATGGCAAAAGGATCCAACGATCTGCTGCCTAATCTGCCGGGTGAAAAAAATCCGTTCGCCTATCAGCTGACGGAAGCGGAAGCGGATAACGATCAGGCGCCGGTGCAGATCCCGCGCGACTACTCTGAAGGCGCTTCCGGGTTACTGCGCGGCAGCGATCGCACTACCCCGCCCCGCAGTTAATCTTTTCAGGGCACCGCCTCATGCGGTGCCCTTTTTGTTTCGAACACTTGCAGTAAACGACTGTCACACTTTCTGTACTCCCCTATTCGCAGCGAGAGCCTGATAACCCATGAAAAAACAAACAAAACTATTAAGCGCACTGGCGCTGAGTATCAGCATGAGCCTGGCCGCAACGTCAGGCGCGATGGCCGCGCTTCCGGTACAGATTCAGGGGCAGGCGCTGCCAAGCCTGGCACCGATGCTGGAGAAAGTGCTGCCGGCGGTGGTCAGCGTACACGTTGAGGGCAGCGACAGTGGTCAGCAGGCGCAGGAGATCCCGGAACCGCTGAAGCGTTTTTTCGGCCAGGCGCCAGGTCAGTCGCAGCCTCAGCCATTTGAAGGCCTCGGTTCCGGCGTCATTATCGATGCGGCAAAAGGCTATATTCTGACGAATAATCACGTTGTAAACGGCGCGGACAAAATCAGCGTCCAGCTCAGCGACGGCAACGAATATGATGCCAAACTGATTGGCCACGACGAGCAGACAGATATCGCTCTGATTCAGGTTGAAGGGGCTAAGAACCTGACGCAGGTGAAAATCGCCGATTCTGATGCGCTGAAAGTCGGCGACTTTGCGGTAGCCATCGGTAATCCGTTTGGTCTGGGTCAGACAGCCACCTCCGGGATCATCTCGGCACTCGGCCGCAGCGGCCTTAATCTTGAAGGACTGGAGAACTTTATTCAGACGGATGCGGCGATTAACCGCGGTAACTCCGGCGGCGCGCTGGTCAACCTGAACGGTGAGCTTATCGGTATTAATACCGCGATTCTGGCATCAAGCGGCGGCAATATTGGTATCGGCTTTGCCATCCCCAGTGATATGGCGATCAACCTGGCGCAGCAGCTGATTCAGTTCGGCGAAGTGAAGCGCGGTCAGCTGGGTATCAAAGGCACCGAGATGACGGCGGATATTGCGAAAGCGTTTAACGTTGACGCGCAGCGCGGCGCATTTGTCTCTGAAGTGTTGCCAAAATCGGCCGCGGAGAAAGCGGGGATAAAATCGGGCGATATCATCACCTCTATCAACGATAAGCCGATCGCCAGCTTCGCCGAGCTGCGCGTTAAAGTAGGCACCACGCCGCCAGGCCAGCAGGTGAAAATCGGTCTGCTGCGCGACGGTAAGCCGGTCAGCGTGACCGTTACGCTGGAGCAGAGCGCGCAGAGCACCGCCAGCGCGCAGCTGATGTCTCCTGCTTTGCAGGGCGCGCAGCTGAGCGACGGCACCACCAAAACAGGCGATAAAGGCATTAAAGTCGACGCCATCGAAAAAGGCACGCCGGCTGAGCAGGTCGGTCTGCAGAAAGATGATGTGATTGTGGGCGTAAACCGTACCCGGGTGCAGAGCCTTGCCGAGATGCGTAAAGTGCTGGAGGGCAAACCGCCGGTGCTGGCGCTGAATGTGGTACGCGGCGACGAGAGTATCTACCTGCTTCTGAGATAATCCCCCCGACAGGCGGACAAGCAGGTGTGTGTCCGCCTTTCTCATGTTATTCTGCCCTGCGATCTCACCTGGCTTGAAATAACACCATGTTTCTTAAACTTTTGCGTGCAGTGGTGATGGGCCTGATCGTAGCAGGCTTGCTGCTTGTTGCGATCCCGGCGCTGCGGATGGGCAGCGACGTCACTTTTGATCATGAAAGCAGCGCTGACGAAACCCCTTTCAGTTTTAATCCGGGGGTGCGCCGCGCCGTGCCCGCCGTAGTCAATGTCTACAACCGCAGCGCCCACGGTAACAATAATCGCGGTATCACCACGCTCGGCTCGGGTGTGATCATGAACGCGAAAGGGTACATCCTTACCAACAAACACGTTATCAATAACGCCGATCAGATCATCGTGGCGCTGCAGGATGGCCGCTTTTTTGAAGCGACCCTGGTGGGCTCCGACGCCATGACCGATTTAGCCGTGCTCAAAATCAGCGCCTCAGGCCTGCCGGTTATCCCGATTAACCCTGCGCGGCTGGCGCACATTGGTGACGTCGTGATGGCGATAGGCAACCCCTATAATCTCGGGCAGACGGTCACACAGGGCATTATCAGCGCGACCGGACGCGTCGGCCTGAGCTCTTCCGGCCGGCAAAATTTCCTGCAGACCGATGCCTCAATTAATCAGGGCAATTCAGGCGGCGCGCTGATCAATTCGCTGGGCGAGCTGATGGGTATCAACACGCTGACCTTTGATAAAAGCAACGACGGAGAAACACCGGAAGGCATCGGCTTCGCTATTCCTACCGCGCTGGCGGCCAAAATCATGGATAAGCTGATCCGCGACGGGCGGGTGATCCGCGGCTATATCGGCATTACCGGACGTGAACTGCCGCCGCTGCACGGCCAGGGCAGCAATCTCGATCGCGTACAGGGTATTATTGTTAACAGCGTCGCGCCGGGCGGTCCGGCCGATAGCGCCGGGATCCAGGCCAACGATGTGCTGCTGCAGGTTAATGGCAAGCCTGCGCTCTCCGCGCAGGAGACGATGGATCAGGTGGCGGAGATCCGCCCCGGTTCAGTGATTGATGTGCAGGTGCTGCGCAATGAGCAAAAAATGACGCTGCCGGTTACGATCCAGGAATTTCCGGAAGCTGCCGCCCCCGTCACCACCGCCCAGTAAGCCGCGGCGCCAGCCGGCGCCGCGCTTAACCTGACGTTCTCAGCTTCTGTCGACCGGAAACGCGATCACATCGCTCAGCGCGCTGGCTTTCAGCGCCAGCATAATCAGGCGATCCACGCCCAGCGCCACGCCGGAACAGGCTGGCATACCATGCGCCAGCGCATCCAGCAGATAGTGGTCAATCGGATGCTGCGGCAGCCCGCGCGCCGCACGACGACGGTTATCCTGTTCAAAACGCTGACGCTGCTCACGGCTGTCGGTCAGCTCGCGAAAACCGTTCGCCAGCTCAACCCCTTTGTAATAGACCTCGAAGCGTTCAGCAACGCGATGATCTTCCGTGCTGATCTCCGCCAGCGCAGCCTGACTTGCCGGGAAGTGATAGACAAAGCAGGGTTTGTCGTTGCCAATTTTCGGCTCTACGCCCAGCATAAACAGCAGCTGCAGCAGCGTATCGCGATCCTCTTCACGCTGCGCCAGCTCCCCCTCGCCGAGCTTTGTCGCGGCTTCGCGCAGCTGCGTTTTATCCGCAGAGAGCGGATCAATCTCCAGATGACGGATAAACGCCTGCTGATAGGAGAGGGATTCTGCAGTGTCGCACTCCAGCACCTGCTGCAGCAGATCGTCCACCTCGTTCATCAGGCGATACATATCGTAGTGCGGGCGGTACCACTCCAGCATGGTGAATTCAGGATTGTGATGACGCCCCGCCTCTTCATTACGGAAGCAGCGACCCATCTGGTAGATCGGCCCGCTGCCAGCGGCCAGCAGCCGTTTCATATGGTATTCCGGGCTGGTCATCAGCCAGAGATCGCGGCCTTCGCTGGCGCCGGGTCCGACAAAACGCGTCTGAAACGGCACCAGATGGATATCGGTGATGGTGGCCTGGCTCATCGCCGGGGTATCCACTTCCAGCACGCCGCGATCGGCAAAGAAACGCCTGATTTCCGCCAGAATCGCGGCGCGTTTCAACAAATTGGCAATGGGTGCGCTCGGCTGCCAGCTTGCCGTTTCGCTCATGGTGATGACTCCTCATACAAATAAGGGGTGGAAGTCTACCCGGAACAGAAGCAGCAAACAACGAGGCGTAGCGGAAGAGAAGCTGGCAGATCAGAGGAAAAGAAGAGCGGTGCGAAAGCTTTCGCACCGGCAGATTTTACTGGGTGCTGCGCTGAATTGCCTGACCACCCGCTTCGACATCCTCACCGACGCCGCGCGTGGTGTTACAGCCGCTCAGTACCGAAGAGAGCACCAGCACAGAGAAAATTGCGACAATACTTTTCTTAAACATAGCCATATCCTTGTTGGTTGCAGTAAAAGTACAGCTTTTAAAGCATAGTCTGCTTCTGCAACCCTGGTAGCTGCGCCCCGGAAAAATTCACGCCGCCATCGCGTTTCGCGGCCATAAAAAAAGGCGCATCACCGATGCGCCTGATTGAGTACTGATGTCGTGCTTATTTTACGCGGGAAACGTATTCACCCGAGCGGGTGTCAACTTTCACCACTTCGCCAATCTGAACGAAGAGTGGCACTTTGATCACTGCGCCGGTAGACAGGGTCGCTGGCTTGCCGCCGGTTCCGGCGGTATCGCCTTTCAGGCCCGGATCGGTTTCGGTGATTTCTGCTTCGATGAAGTTTGGCGGCTGAACGGCAATCGGTTTATCGTTCCACAGGGTTACGATACACTCTGCGTTGTCCTGCAGCCACTTGGTCACGTCATCCAGTACTTTGGCTTCAACCTGGTACTGTTCAAACGACTCAGGGTGCATGAAGTAGAAGAAGTCACCGTCGTTGTAAGAGTACTGCAGCGTCATATCACGAACGTCTGCGCCTTCGGCAGAGTCGGTAGATTTAAAGGTCTTCTCAACGCGAGAACCGGTCAGCAGACGACGCATTTTAACGCGTGCGAAAGCCTGGCCTTTACCCGGTTTTACGAATTCACTGGATTCGATGGCATACGGTTCGCCTTCGAACATGATTTTAAGACCGGAACGAAAATCGTTGCTAAGATAAGTCGCCATAAAGGCCCTCTGTAGATATTAACTGGTAATAGCCAAAAAAATGGCACACATTGTAACCCTAAATTCCCCTGTCAGAGAAGATTGGTTGCAGCAACTTGCTGATGTTGTCACCGATCCTGCTGAATTACTGCAACTTTTAGGCCTCGAACATCATCAGGAATTAGCTGCCGGCCACGCTGCACGCCAGCTTTTTGCCCTGCGCGTGCCGCGCGCCTTCATTCAGCGCATGCGCCACGGCGATGCCGGTGACCCTCTGCTGCTGCAGGTGCTGACCAGCCGCCAGGAGTTTACCGATGCGCCGGGCTACACTACCGATCCGCTCGATGAGCAGAGCAGCGTGGTGCCGGGCCTGCTGCACAAGTATAAAAACCGCGCGCTGCTGCTGGTCAAAGGGGGCTGTGCGGTAAACTGCCGCTACTGTTTCCGCCGTCACTTTCCTTATCAGGATAATCAGGGCAACAAGCGTAACTGGCAGGCGGCGATCGACTACATTGCCGCGCACCCGGAGCTGGATGAGATTATCTTTTCCGGCGGCGATCCGCTGATGGCTAAAGATCATGAGCTGGCCTGGCTGATTGCGGCGCTGGAGCAGATCCCGCATCTGAAGCGCCTGCGTATTCACAGCCGGCTGCCGGTGGTGATCCCGGCGCGCATTACGGAAACGCTGTGTCAGCTGCTGGCTGACACCCGCCTGCAGGTGCTGCTGGTAAGCCATATCAATCATGCGCAGGAGATTGATGAGGCGCTGCGCGCGCGTCTGCAGCTGCTGAAGCGATCGGGCGTGACGCTGCTGAATCAGAGCGTGCTGCTGCGCGGCGTTAATGATAATGCGGATGCGCTGGCTGAGCTAAGTAATGCGCTGTTTGATGCCGGCATTCTGCCCTACTATCTCCACGTGCTCGACAAAGTTCAGGGCGCTGCCCACTTCTTTGTTTCAGACGCCGAAGCGCGCGCGCTGATGCGTCAGCTGCTCAGCCGGGTCTCCGGCTATATGGTTCCCAGACTGGCGCGTGAGATTGGCGGTGAGCCGAGCAAAACCCCGCTGGACCTTCAGCTGCGTCAGGAGTAACGCTCGCTCTCCGGTGCGCATGAATGCGCACCCTACAAAGACGTGCCGCAATTGATGCGCACCCTGCAAGCAGACGTGCCGCAACTGATGCGCACCCGGCGTGCTTATGTAGGGTCGCCATTAATGGCGACCACAGCGGCTCGTAACCCCCACATTCCGCTGCAAATAAAAAAAGCCGCTCTCGCGGCTTTTTTATTGCTGCTCTGCTATTACGGACACTTGTAAACCTGGCCGGTCATTTTGCTGTCGAGCGGCGCGAACGCAGAAAGCAGATTCTGCGTCGGGCTGGTGGCACCATAAATAACGTTGCCGCCCATTTCAGCCGCCCGGTTGCGCAGATCGTTGGCAGCACCACGCAGCGCGCTATTTTCGCCGCCCGCCCCGCTCAGCCAGTTGCTCTGTGAGCCGGTGACGTTGCCCAGAAGCTGACATTGACTTGCTGGCTGCTCATCGACAAACGTGACGCGTTCGCCAGCGGCGCTCAGCTGATTTGAGCTGCTGCAACCCGCCAGCAGCATGATGCCCGCTGCCAGTCCGGGCAAGAGGTTAATCCGCATTGTAATCCCCATTTTATTATCATCAGTGTCGGGCGGCAGCGTAGCAGAAAAGCGCACTTTTTTTCTGAACATTCATTGCCCTGAACCCACAAAGCCGAAAGATCGCGTCCCTACTTATACCCTGTTCGCCAGCAAAAGAAAAACCCCCGACCGTTTCCGGTCGGGGGTTTCGCAGATAGCTTACGCTGTCGGGGACAATTACATCATGCCGCCCATACCGCCCATGCCACCCATACCGCCTGCGCCCGCGCCTAAATCAGGTGCGTCGCCTTTAGGCAGATCGGTAACCATGCACTCGGTAGTGATCATCAGACCAGCTACAGAGGCCGCGTACTGCAGCGCAGAACGGGTTACTTTGGTCGGGTCCAGGATACCGAAGTCGATCATATTGCCGTACTCTTCGGTCTGCGCGTTGTAACCGTAGTTACCGTCGCCCGCTTTCACGTTGTTTGCCACAACGGAAGGCTCTTCACCGGCGTTGGAAACGATCTGACGCAGCGGAGCTTCCATTGCGCGCAGCGCAACTTTGATACCGACGTTCTGATCTTCGTTCTGACCACGCAGATCGGTCAGCTGAGCCGCAACGCGAACCAGCGCGACGCCGCCGCCTGCTACCACGCCTTCTTCTACCGCAGCACGGGTAGCGTGCAGGGCATCTTCAACGCGGGCTTTCTTCTCTTTCATTTCCACTTCAGTAGCGGCACCTACTTTCAGTACGGCTACGCCGCCTGCCAGTTTCGCTACGCGCTCCTGCAGCTTCTCTTTATCGTAATCTGAGGTCGCTTCTTCGATCTGCTGACGGATCTGCGATACGCGGCCAGAGATAGCACCCTGATCGCCCACGCCATCAATGATGGTGGTGGTATCTTTGTTGATCACAACGCGCTTCGCCTGACCCAGATCTTCCAGCGTGGATTTCTCCAGCTCCATACCGATCTCTTCAGAGATCACGGTACCGCCGGTCAGGATAGCGATATCCTGCAGCATCGCTTTACGACGGTCGCCAAAGCCTGGTGCTTTAACCGCAGCCACTTTCACGATACCGCGCATGGTGTTCACCACCAGCGTTGCCAGTGCTTCACCTTCCACATCTTCCGCGATGATCAGCAGTGGTTTGCCCGCTTTCGCAACGGCTTCCAGTACTGGCAGCATTTCACGGATGTTGGAGATTTTTTTGTCAGCCAGCAGAATGAACGGGCTTTCCAGCTCAACTGCGCCGGTTTCTGGCTTGTTGATGAAGTAAGGAGAGAGGTAGCCGCGATCGAACTGCATACCTTCCACTACGTCCAGCTCGTCCTGCAGGCCGGTGCCTTCTTCAACGGTGATAACGCCTTCTTTACCCACTTTTTCCATCGCCTGGGCGATCAGGGTACCAACGCTCTCATCGGAGTTAGCAGAAATCGTACCTACCTGCGCGATTGCACGGGTGTCCTGGCAAGGTACAGACAGCGCTTTCAGCTGCTCAACAGCAGCGATAACGGCTTTATCGATACCGCGCTTCAGATCCATCGGGTTCATGCCGGCCGCAACGGCTTTCAGGCCTTCGTTAACGATAGACTGTGCCAGTACGGTTGCGGTGGTGGTGCCGTCGCCTGCTGCATCGTTTGCTTTAGACGCGACTTCTTTCACCATCTGAGCACCCATGTTCTCGAACTTATCTTCCAGCTCAATTTCACGCGCAACAGAAACACCATCTTTAGTGATGGTCGGTGCACCAAAAGATTTATCCAGAACCACGTTACGGCCTTTCGGGCCCAGGGTAACTTTTACTGCATCTGCCAGTACGTTCACGCCACGCAGCATTTTTACGCGTGCGTCATTACCGAATTTTACGTCTTTAGCTGCCATTTCAAATTTCCCTTAAATTCGTTTCGTTCAGTGAATTACGCGTAAATTACGCTTCGACAATCGCCAGGATGTCGCTTTCAGAGATGATCAGAACTTCTTCGTTGTCGATTTTCTCGGTTTTTGCACCGTAGCCTTCGCTGAAAATCACCAGATCACCCACTTTCACGTCCAGCGGCTTGATCTCGCCGTTGTCCAGGATGCGGCCATTGCCAACAGCCAGAACTTCACCACGGGTTGATTTGCCAGCTGCAGAGCCGGTCAGGACGATACCGCCTGCTGATTTAGCTTCAACTTCTTTACGCTTGACGATAACGCGATCGTGCAACGGACGAATTTTCATTTGGTAGCTCTCCTTTGAGAAGTCCAATCATTCATTTTTGGGTTGAACGCCGGGCTTGAGGGTTCCGGCCTCGTGCAGGAAGAGATAGGGGCAGACAAGAGAGTTTCAAGGGGAAAAAAATAAAAAAATTTTTGTTTGTGCTACAAACGCTTAAAAAGAATACAAATAAGGCGGCTTGCGCCGCCTCGCTTACCTCAGCGATCTTTATCGTGGCCGATGCGATCCTGATCTTTACGCTCAAATTCACCATCCATCGTTACGCCGCTGTCGGGTCCCTGGCCAGGACCGCGCCAGACGCGCAGATGCGGCATCAGTCTCAGCGTCAGGAGCTTTTGTACCGGCGGCAGCAGCAGCAGCAGGCCGAGAAAATCGGTAAAGAAGCCGGGCAGCAGCAGCAGCACACCAGCGATGATCAGCGAGACGCTTTTGATCATCTCCGCCGCCGGGCTTTCGTTACGCGCCAGCTTCTCCTGCATCAGCATAAAGTTTTTCATGCCCTGATTTTTCACCAGCGACACACCGATACAGGAGGTAAAAATTACCAGCAGCATCGTCAGCAGCACGCCCAGCGCATGTGCCACCTGGATAAACAGCGTGATCTCAATCCACGCCAGGACAAAAAAGAGTAAAAACGGTAACCAGCGCACTGGTGTCTCCTGTGAGTTGGGCCGCCCCGCGACAGGCCAGGCGGCAGAAACAGAGCGATCGTAACGATCATAGGTAGTGAGATGGGCACCCGCGCGGTGGATTTCAACCGCACCGGCCAAATAATTCCTTTTGACATAAAAGTGAGAGATACATCACATATCGTTATTACCACTTGCCGGGCAAATGTCCGTAAAGTGATCTGTGTACGAGCATTTCTGCCGTGACAGAATATGATCGTGCCCGCCAGCCCGAAGATGGATAAAATGTCGGCACTGGTATTCCACGACAATATAATTGCTTCACCTGCGTGTTATTCGCTCTCCATCCATGCCGGATGCGTGGCGGTATCAGAGCAGCAATAATAAGAAGGTAATCATGGCGAACAACATTCGTATCGAAGAAGACCTGTTAGGCATGCGCGAAGTGCCGGCGGATGCTTACTACGGTGTTCATACTCTGCGTGCGATTGAAAATTTCTATATCAGTAGCAGCAAAATCAGCGACATTCCTGAATTTGTCCGCGGCATGGTGATGGTTAAAAAAGCAGCCGCGCTGGCTAACAAAGAGCTGCAGACGATCCCGCGCAACATTGCGAATACCATTATTCAGGCCTGCGATGAGGTGCTGAACAACGGCAAATGTATGGATCAGTTCCCGGTAGATGTTTACCAGGGCGGCGCCGGCACCTCGGTGAACATGAATACCAACGAAGTGCTGGCAAACATCGGCCTGGAGCTGATGGGTCACCAGAAAGGTGAGTATCAGTATCTCAACCCCAACGACCACGTTAACAAATGCCAGTCAACCAATGATGCCTACCCGACCGGCTTCCGGATTGCGGTTTACGCCTCTATTCTCAAGCTGCTGGATGCGATTGCCCAGCTGAGCGAAGGCTTCCAGCGCAAAGCCGTGGAGTTTGAAAACATTCTGAAGATGGGCCGCACCCAGCTGCAGGATGCAGTGCCGATGTCGCTGGGCCAGGAGTTCCACGCGTTTAACGTGCTGCTGAATGAAGAGACCCGCAATATTCTGCGCACCGCCGAGCTGCTGCTGGAAGTGAACCTTGGCGCAACCGCAATCGGTACCCGCCTCAACACGCCGGATGGCTATCAGCAGCTGGCCGTGCAGCGCCTGGCAGAAGTCAGCAATCTGCCGGTGGTGCCGGCGGAAGATCTGATTGAAGCGACGTCCGACTGCGGCGCCTACGTCATGGTGCATTCAGCGCTGAAGCGTCTGGCGGTGAAGCTGTCAAAAATCTGCAACGACCTGCGTCTGCTCTCTTCCGGTCCGCGCGCCGGCCTGAACGAAATCAACCTGCCGGAACTGCAGGCGGGCTCCTCGATCATGCCAGCCAAAGTCAATCCGGTGGTGCCGGAAGTGGTTAATCAGGTCTGTTTTAAGGTTATCGGCAACGATACCACGGTGACCATGGCGTCTGAGGCGGGTCAGCTGCAGCTCAACGTGATGGAACCGGTGATTGGCCAGGCGCTGTTTGAATCCGTCAGCATCCTGACCAACGCCTGCTATAACCTGCTGGAAAAATGCGTTAACGGCATTACGGCGAACAAAGCAGTCTGCGAAGCGTACGTATTCAACTCTATCGGTATTGTCACCTATCTCAACCCCTACATCGGCCATCACAACGGCGATATCGTGGGTAAAGTCTGTGCTGAAACCGGCAAAAGCGTACGTGAAGTGGTGCTGGAACGCGGCCTGCTGACCGAAGCGGAGCTGGATGATATCTTCTCTGTCCAGAACCTGATGCATCCGACCTATAAAGCGAAACGCTATACCGACGAAAACGAACAGTAATCTGTTTCCGATCACGTCGCCCCGGGCACGCCTGTATACAATACGGCGTGCTTTTTTTATCTCTGGCGACTACAACATTCAGGGGGCACGTTCTGCAGCCTGAGGAGAGAAACGGATGATAGCAGTGGAACTGGCAGTGGTATTCATGGCGATCTGGCTCGGTGCCCGCCTGGGCGGTATCGGAATCGGCTTTGCCGGCGGTCTGGGAGTGCTGATACTGACGCTGGTGTGCGGCATGAAGCCCGGCGTAATCCCGTTTGATGTGATCGAAATTATTATGGCCGTTATCGCCGCGATTGCTGCCATGCAGGTCGCAGGCGGTATGGATTACCTGGTCGGGCTGGCGGAAAAGCTGCTGCGCCGCCATCCGCGCTACGTCACCTTTCTGGCGCCGCTGGTCACCTATCTGATGACGCTGCTGGCCGGCACCGGCCACACCGCGTTCTCCACGCTGCCGGTTATCGCTGAAGTCGCCAAAGAGCAGGGCGTCAGGCCATCGCGTCCGCTCTCCATCGCGGTGGTGGCTTCCCAGATTGCGATCACCGCCTCACCGCTCTCCGCCGCAGTGGTATTCTTTGCCTCTATACTCGAACCACGCGGCGTCAGCTATCTGGCGCTGCTGGGCGTGGCGCTGCCCTCCACGATGGCGGCAATCTTCTGCGCGGCAGTGATCACCAATTTTCTCGGTACGGAGCTAAAGGATGATGCCATCTATCAGGCGCGACTTGCCAGAGGCGACGTGACGCTGCGCGGTGAGAAAGTGTATACCACCCGACCCGGCGCGCGCCGCGCCGTATTGCTGTTTCTGACCGGCATTGTGGCAGTGGTGCTCTATGCCACCGCCATCAGCGACAGCGTGGGCCTGCTCGCCAGCCCGGTGCTGCCGCGTAACGAAGCGATCGTCGTGTTTATGCTCACGGTCGCTACGCTGATCTGTCTGACCTGCCGCGTGGACAGCAGTGAGATCCTCAGTGCCAGCACGTTTAAATCGGGCATGAGCGCCTGCATCTGCGTCATGGGCGTGGCGTGGCTGGGCGATACCTTTGTCAAAGCGCACCTGAGCGAGATCCAGACTCTGGCGGGTGACATGCTGCAGCGCTATCCCTGGATGCTGGCGCTGGTGCTGTTTTTTGCCGCCACCTTGCTTTATTCGCAGGCGGCAACCACCAAAGCATTGATGCCGGCAGCACTGATGCTCGGCGTCTCGCCGCTGGCGGCAGTGGCCTCGTTTGCTGCGGTATCAGCGCTCTTTGTCCTGCCTACCTATCCGACGCTGCTGGCCGCGGTGGAAATGGATGACACCGGTTCGACGCGAATCGGCAAGTTTGTCTTTAACCACTCCTTTATTATTCCGGGCGTACTGGCCATCGCCTTTTCCGTGGCGTTTGGCTTTCTGTTTGGCAGTCTGATCCTCTGACGCCGTTACATTGTGAAATCCTGTGCCGAAGCGGTCGTGCTATGCTCACCGCTTCTGCACTACCGGAGTTGATTAATCTGTTATGGCTGCACCTCTTTCCCGCCTGCTGACGCTCTGCCTGACGCTGCTGCTTTGCCTGTCGGCTCAGGCCGATCTCTTTGCGCCGAAATCCACCAGCCGCTTTGTGCCGGTCGATCAGGCCTTTCAGTTTGATTTTTCTCAGCGGGGCTCAACGCTGATGCTGAACTGGCAGGTCAGGCCCGGCTACTATCTCTATCGTCAGCAGATGAAGATTACGGCTCAGCACGCGCAGCTGGCCCCGCTGACGCTGCCGGCCGGCGAAGCGCATGAAGATGAATTTTACGGCAAAAGCGAGATTTATCGCCAGGCCGTGACGCTGCCGGTCACGCTGCAGCGGGCAGATGCGGGTGCCACGCTGACGGTAACGTATCAGGGCTGTGCCGCAGCTGGCTTCTGCTACCCGCCTGAGAGCCGCACCGTTCCGCTGAGCGTCGTCAGCGGCGGCAGCGCGCCGGTTACGGAGCAGCCCGCCGCCACGCCGCTGCCCTTCTCGCCGCTCTGGGCGCTGCTGATCGGTATCGGCGTCGCCTTTACCCCCTGTGTCCTGCCGATGTACCCGCTGATTTCCGGCATCATCCTTGGCGGCGCACGCCGTTACAGCGCTGGCCGCCTGCTGGCGCTGGCGCTGGTCTATGTGCAGGGCATGGCGCTGACCTACACGCTTTTGGGCGTTGTGGTCGCGGCGGCCGGGCTGCGCTTTCAGGCGGCGCTGCAGCATCCATACGTCCTGGCGGGTCTGTCGCTGCTGTTTATTCTGCTGGCGCTGTCGATGTTTGGCCTGTTTTCGCTGCAGCTGCCCGCCAGCCTGCAGACGCGTCTTGCGCTCTGGAGCAATCAGCAGCGCGGCGGCTCGCTGCCTGGCGTATTTGTCATGGGCGCGCTGGCCGGGCTTATCTGCTCCCCCTGCACCACGGCGCCGCTCAGCGCGATCCTGCTGTATATCGCACAGAGCGGAAACCTGTGGGCCGGCGCCGGCACGCTGTGGCTCTACGCCGTGGGAATGGGGCTGCCGCTGATCGCCGTCACGCTTTTTGGCCATCGGCTACTGCCCAAAAGCGGCCAGTGGATGCAGACGGTAAAAGAGGCATTCGGGTTTGTTATCCTGGCGCTTCCGGTATTTCTGCTGGAGCGTATCCTCGGCGACACCTGGGGTTTGCGGCTCTGGAGTCTGCTGGGCGTAGCGTTTTTCAGCTGGGCATTTATTCACAGCATCAACGCGCGCGGCAAGTGGCGCGTCGTGCCGCTGGTGATGTTAGGGGCAGCGCTGATTATGGCGCGGCCGCTGCAGGAGTGGGCGTTTGGCGCTACGGCAAGCCAGAGCGTGGCACACCTGCCCTTTAAGCGCATCAGCAGCAGCGCGGAGCTTGAGCAGGCGCTGCAGCAGGCACCGGGGCGCATCACCATGCTCGATCTCTATGCCGACTGGTGTGTCGCCTGCAAAGAGTTTGAAAAATATACCTTCAGCGATCCGGCAGTCGCCAGCGCGCTTGCTGACGTGCAGCTGCTGCAGGCGGATGTCACCGCAAACAGCGCGCAGGACAATGCCCTGCTGAAGCAGCTGCAGGTGGCGGGATTACCGACCATTCTGTTTTTTGACGCGCAGGGTCGCGAGATCCCCGATTCGCGTATCAGCGGCTTTCTGCGTGCGGCAGCGTTTCGCGCGCATTTGCAGAATCTGCCGCGTTAAACGACACTGGTTCAGCCACTGCCCGCTCATCGACGAGCGGGCCGATATTCCAGAGGAGAGTCATGTGCAACGCGAACAAATTCTGGAGCATGCGCTGAATGTGCTCGAACAACACGGCCTGGCGGCCACCCTGTCGCTGCCACAGCTGGCAGGTGAAACCGGCCTCAGCACCGGACAGCTGACCCGCTACTGGCCCGACTGCGATGCGCTGCTCTATGATGCACTGCGCTATCACGGTCAGCAGATCGACAGCTGGCGGCGTCAGGTACAGCTGGATGAGCGGCTCACTCCGGCGCAAAAGCTGATGGCGCGCTATGACGTGCTGGCAGAGTATGTCAGCAAAGGCCGGTTTCCCGGCTGCCTGTTTATTGCTGCCTGCAGCTTCTATCCGCAGCCTGACCAGCCGGTGCACCAGCTGGCGGAGCAGCAGAAGCGCCACTCATGGCAGTTTACCCATGAGATCCTGGTTGAGCTGGCGCTGGATAATCCCGCGATGGTAGCCGATCAGATGGAGCTGATCCTCGAGGGCTGCCTGAGCAAACTGCTGGTGAAACGCAACGTACAGGATGTGGCGACCGCCCGGCGCCTGGCGGAAGATGTATTCAGTATTGCGCTCTGTCGTCAGAACGGCGCACTCGCCTGAAAACGGGCTGACATGCCTGAAAAGCAGGCAGTCAGTCACGGATAGCGCGCTTTTTTGCTAAAACCCGTTGACGATCTGCGGCCATTAAGGTTTAATGCGCCCCGTTGCCCGAATAGCTCAGTCGGTAGAGCAGCGGATTGAAAATCCGCGTGTCCCTGGTTCGATTCCGGGTTCGGGCACCACAATTCAGAAAACCCGGCCTTATGGCCGGGTTTTTGCTTTTCTGCTTTATTCATTCTGCTTTGCCTGCTGCTCCTGTAGCCGGTGCCGTCCTGATGGTTTTACATCAGCAAAATCGTAGAACGCGCCGACTTCCCTTCCTATAGTGGCTGATAAACACATTCTCCGTCTGCCTGGCGTTTCTGCATCAGCTTCCGCCTGTCCGGAACAACGCTGGCAGCGGAATAGCGCAGGAGAAGCGACAGCATGAAAATTGCTTTTGACGTGGACGTTATCCGGGATCTCGGCATTACCCGGATGGTGCATCAGGTGGCGGAATGGGGCTATAAATATATTGAGCAATCACCCCATCCGCAGATCAATCCCTTTTATAAACACCCCAAAGCCAGCCGCGAAATCCTGCGTGAATATAAAAATGCGCTGAACGCCACCGGCACCGAAATCTCTTCCTTCATCACGGTTTATCGCTGGTCGGGACCCGACGAGCTGCGGCGTCAGGCGGCGGTAAAAAACTGGAAGCGCATGATTGAGATTGCGGTTGAGATGGGCGTGCAGGTTATCAATACCGAACTCTCCGGCAACCCTAATGAGCCAGAAATCTGCGAAGAGATGTTCTACCGCTCTATGGAGGAGCTGCTGCCGATCGTTGAGCGGGAAGGGATCCGCATTGAAATCCAGGCGCACCCGTGGGATTTCTGCGAAGAGAACAATGAAACAGCGGATATCGTGAAGTCGTTTCGCAGCGATAACGTGAAGTATATCTATAGTGCGCCCCACACCTTCTATTATGACAAAGGCAAAGGGGATGTGAAAAACATGCTGCACTACGCTGGCGACGATCTGTCGCATATGCTGATCGCCGATACCATGAACCACACCAAACACTGCCGCTACATTGTGAATCCGCCCGGCGTGGACGCAACCATCCATCAGCACGTCGCGGTGGGAGAAGGCGAAGTCAACTTCGATGCGCTGTTTGAAGCGCTGCGCGAGATGGATTTTGCCCGGCGCAGCTTCAAAGTCGGCGGTGAGTCGATTATCTCAGCGGCGCTGTTCGGCTATCCGGAGAAGATGCGCTATCAGGCGGTAGAGACGCGCGAACTGATTGAGCGCGAACTGCTGAACCTCTGATTGCCGCATCGGGTAGTATTCTCCCCCTGGGCCCTGCAGGGGGAAACGCACCGCTTACATCGCGCCAGGCATCACCGCGCCCTTCTGCAGCGGCACTATTATCATCGCCATATCAACAGCAAAGCTGCGGATCTCCTCCTTTAGCTCACACTTCAGAATGCCCTGTCTTGTCAAAATATCCCGTTCTGGCAGGCTGTCAGAACGCAGTTTTTTGATGGAATTCACTCGAATGAAAGCAACCACGCTGGCCGGACTGGCTAAGCGCGCAGGCGTTGGCGTCGCAACCGTGGATCGGGTCCTGAACGATCGCGGGGGCGTCTCGCCCGCGATGACGCGAAAAGTGCTGCAGGCGGCCCGGGAGGCGGGCTTAAAACGTATTCTGCCGGAGGAGCATCGCCACAGCTGGCAGATAGAGGTCATCCTGAGCGGCAACGGCTCATTCTTCTTTCAGCAGCTGGCGCAGGAGTTTGCCCGTCTGGCAGATGCGCTGGGCTACCGGCGCGTCCGGCTGCATCGCACGCTTATCCCGGAAGATGCGCCGGAGAAGCTGGCGGCCCATATCGATGCCGGCAGTAAAAGAATGGACGGGCTGATTGTTTTTGCCCACGCCAGCCCGCTGATTTATCAGGCGCTGGCCAGCTGCCAGGCGCGGGGCGTGCCGGTCATCACGCTGGTGAGCGATCTGCCTGACGCGCCGCGGCTCTGCCATGTCGGTATCGATCAATACAAAGCGGGACGCACGGCGGGCCTGATGCTCGGCAGCATGGCGGCCAGTACAGGGGATGTGGTGCTGATCAGCGGTCGCGCTGACTACCTCGCGCACCAGCAGCGTATTGAAGGTTTTCAGCAGGTGCTGGCTGAGCGCTTTCCACAGTTGCGACTGCGTGAGATCCTCGCCGGCCAGGACGATCGCGAACGCATCAGCCGGCTGCTGGAAAAAACGCTGGCGGGATCGCGCCAGATCGCCGGACTCTATAACACCGGCATGGGCAATACCCAGATTTATGAAGCGCTGGCGCGCCACCGGCTGTGCGGCAGCACGGTTTATGTGACGCATGAACTTTATGCAACTACGCGCCAGCTGCTGCAGCAGCGCATCCTGACCCTGACCCTCGATCAGAACACGCAGCGCCACGCTGAACTCGCTCTGACCCTGCTGCTGCGGCATCTGGAAGAGCGCGAGCAGCCTGATACTTACGCGCCGGGCAAAGTCGACTTTATGCTCTATACCCAGGAGAACTGTACCTGATCCCGCAAACCCGCTCACCGCCAGCGCGGTTAAATCGGCGCGGAATTGCGCTGCTACACTCAGTGGCAGCGCAACGCTCACGACCATAAGGTGAAATGACGATGTCAGATAATCAGTATCAGCCCGCAAAAGTCTGGACCTGGGAACCGGAAGCCAAAGGCAACGGCGCCAGCACGAACCGCCCTGCCGCTGGCGCCACGCATGAGCAGGCGCTGCCGGTCGGGAAGCATCCGCTGCAGCTCTACTCGCTCGGTACGCCAAATGGTCAGAAGGTCACTATTCTGCTGGAGGAGCTGCTGGCGGTGGGCGTAAAAGAGGCGGAGTATGACGCCTGGCTCATCCGCATTGGTGAAGGCGATCAGTTCTCCAGCGGTTTTGTTGATGTGAACCCTAACTCTAAAATTCCGGCGCTGAGCGACCACTCCGTGACGCCACCGCAGCGGGTGTTTGAATCAGGTAATATCCTGCTCTATCTGGCGGAGAAGTTTGGCTACTTTATTCCGGAAGATGTGGCGGGCCGCACTGAAACCCTGAACTGGCTCTTCTGGCTGCAGGGTTCTGCACCCTATCTTGGCGGCGGCTTTGGCCATTTCTACCACTATGCACCGGAGAAAATTGAATACGCCATCAACCGCTTTACGCTGGAAGCGAAGCGTCAGCTGGATGTGCTGGATCGCCAGCTGGCGGATCACCGTTTCCTCGCAGGTGACGCCTATACCATTGCGGATATCGCGACCTGGCCCTGGTATGGCAACCTGGTGCTGAATGGCCTGTATGGTGCAGCAGAGTTTCTGGATGTGCAGGCTTACACCAACGTGGTGCGCTGGGCGAAAGAGATCGCGGAGCGTCCGGCGGTAGTACGCGGACGTAAAGTTAATCGCGCCTTTGCCGCTGAGCCGCAGGATCAGCTGCTGGAGCGGCATGACGCCAGCGATTTTGAACACAACACCGAAGATAAACGTCAGGCACGGGGAGAGAAGTAATGACCGCTTACATGGTAATGATTAAGGATGAGACGCTGGACAAAGATGAGCTGGCAACCTACTCACAGAAAGCGGGCGACGCGCGTGGCGATCATCAGATCACGCCGCTGGCTTTTTATGGCGAGCAGGAAGTGCTGGAAGGCCGGGATGCCGAAGGCGTTGTCGTTCTGGCATTTGCCGATATGGACGCCGCGCGCGCCTGGTATCACAGTCCGGCTTATCAGGAAGCGAAAGCGCACCGCGTGAAAGGCGCTAACTACCGCGTTATCCTGGTCAACGGGGTCGCATAACGCGCCGACGCCAGGCAGACCGGCTGCCGGTCTGCTGATGTGCCCGGCGGCGTGATGCTGCGCCGGGCACCCTCATCTACACGCCGCTTTCATTCTCCAGCTTTTGCCGTTTGCGCAGATGCGGGAAAAGCGTCATCCAGACGGCGACCACTATCAGCGTACCTATTCCGCCCAGCGCGGCCGCCGGTACCGCCCCCAGCCATGCGGCCAGCAGGCCAGATTCAAACTCCCCCAGCTGATTGGACGTATTGATAAAAATAGCGTTCACGGCGTTGACGCGACCACGCATATCATCCGGCGTATCGAGCTGGACCAGCGCACCGCGGATCACCATACTGACCATATCAAATCCCCCCAGCGCAGCCAGCGCCAGCAGCGACAGCCAGAGCTGAGTGGAGAGCGCAAACAGCAGCGTCGCCAGACCAAAACCGGCTACCGAGCCAAACATAATCATACCGACGTGCTTCTCCAGCTTATTACGGCTGAGCCAGACGCCCACCACAAGCGCACCGACTGATGGTGCGCCGCGCAGCATGCCCAGCCCCCACGGCCCGGTATGCAGAATATCCTGCGCAAAAATCGGCAGCAGCGCCGTGGCCCCGCCCAGCAGCACGGCAAACAGGTCAAGCGAGATCACGCCCAGCACATCTTTGCGCTCGCGAATAAAACGCACGCCAGCGAACATATTGGTCAGGTTCATCGGCATGCGCGACTGCGGCGGCCGCGCGTAGCGCAGGCGGCTAATCAGTACGATAGAGAAGAGATAGAACAGCGCGGAAACGCCATACACCACTTCAGGCCCGGCGACATAAAGCAGGCCGCCCAGCGTCGGGCCGACGATCACTGCCGCCTGACCGCCTACTGAACTGGCAGCCATCGCACGGGCCAGTACCGGCGGCGGCACCAGCGCCGGCAGCATAGAGGTGATAGCCGGCCACTCCAGCGCCTTTGCCACTGAGATCAGAAACACCAGTCCCCAGATCTCAACGCTTCCTGCCCAGTGCAGCAGCGTCAGCGCCACCAGCCCAAGCAGCGCTGCCCACTCAATCAGTTGTCCCACCAAAACAATGCGACGACGGTCGTGCTGATCGGCCAGATGACCAGCCGGCAGCGCCAGCAGTACCGAGGGTAAAAACTGCATTAAGCCGATCATACCCAGCGCCAGCGCACTGTGTGTCAGGGCATAGATTTGCCAGCTGACCGCCACTGAAAACATCTGAAAGCCGAATGACGAGCAGGTGCGCGCCAGCCAGAAAGCCACAAACGGTCGATGCCGCAGCAGAGAGTCTTCTGCAGCAGAGCTTTTTATACCTGTCATGCGATCCCATCCTGAAATGATTAACTGATTAGCGTCATTGCACTAATCTGGTCAGAAGCCAGGCAGTGACTTCTGTTATCGTTTTGTCTCTCTGAGCGTGCGTGATATCACTCTGGCAGGCAATGGCAGGTTGTGCGCTTTTGAAACAAAAACTTAACTGCCTGGCAGATAAACATTGGTCTCTATATATCAGGAGAGTGATTGTTATTGATTGAATACCGGTATTGATTTATTGATTACTGAATTAACAGCTTAATTATCCCTTTTAACGCCAGGAATATCTCTGTATCAGAGACAGGTAAAAAAAGGTGATTTAACACTCTCTTTCGATCTATATTAGCCGCCGGTAAATTTCAGTCATAACACGCATTTATAATAAAACATATCTTTCCGGTTAATAATTTTTTTGCAGAGATACATGAAAAACAGTACTTATAATCCTTATGTTACTGAGCGTATTCATCGCTTTGACAACACGCTGTGCGGCGTGTGTTATTCAGCACCCTTTATGCATTGCGAGCAGGACGCTGATACATTACTTAATGGACATAACATAATTGCTTTGCATAATCAGTTGCCTGATACCCCTGAACTAATAATTATTCCGCTGGCGGGAAATAGCCTGATGGAATTTTTACGTGCCCCGGAAAATTATCCGATGCTGCAGGCTGCCCACGTCCGTCTGGCAATTGATTATGCAGGGCTGCTACAGGGTGGTGCCCCTCTGCTTGCCGTTGCGCACCACTTCTCATTCTGGCTGTGCGATCTCGCGCCGCCGGGAACAGAGTGGAAAAAGATCGTGGCGTTTCCATTTAGCGGTGTGGTTTTATCCGAGGATTTTTTTAACGATAATTACCTCAAGTTCAGCTTTCCGTTTTTAATTGAGTCTCTGAGAGAAAGAGAAGCAGACGTTATATTACGCACCGCACAGCTGACGCTGAATAGCGAACATTACCAGCGCCTGCAGTTAAGCGGCTGGCAGCAGCAGCGCACACCCGGCACGCTTTTTTAGGGTAACCGTTTACACAATCTGCTACTTCGCGGCGCAGCCACCTGATTTGATCGGAATTAACGCCGCTATTCCGCCATAAAATGTCGTGTGATTTGGTCCGACAGAGTTAAAACCGCTAAAAAAAGCAAACTCGTTAACGTTTTTAAGATAAAATTTAACGCAAAGGGATCATCTGGCGTCACGGAAGAACGCTGCGTGAACATTTCTGCTCACTTCGTACTCTATGTCGGGAAACAGCCTGAAGCGTTGTTTCCTTTGTTTTTCTATGGCAAAGAAAGAGGTCAATATTATGGGGAAAGCTTCCTCATCTTTTGGCGTAATCCGCCTGCTCACGGTGCTGTTCGCACTGCTGACGGGCGCGTTTATGCTGGTTGGTGGCATTTGGTTAGCCACCATTGGAGGTTCCTGGTACTACGTTATTGGCGGTGTGATGATGCTGATCACCGCTGTTCTGCTCTGGCGTCGCAGCAGCGCCGCGCTGCTGCTGTATGCGCTGCTGCTGCTTGGCACGCTGATCTGGGGCGTATGGGAAGTCGGCTTTGACTTCTGGGCGCTGGCACCGCGCACCGATGTACTGGTGATTTTCGGTATCTGGCTGATCCTGCCTTTCGTCTATCGCACGTTCAATCCTGCCGGCAGAGGCGCGATGCTGGTGGCGCTGATTGCCAGCGTACTGGTTCTGGCGTGGGCTGTTTTCCACGATCCGCAGGAGCTGAATGGCGAGCTGCCCGCTGCAGCGACCACCCCGCAGACTCAGCCTATCAGCAATATTGCTGATGCTGACTGGCCGGCGTACGCGCGCGATCAGCAGGGTACCCGCTTTTCTCCGCTGAAGCAGATCAATGCCAGCAACGTCAAAGAGCTGCAGGTTGCCTGGCAGTTCCAGACCGGCGATCTGAAAAATGCTAACGATCCGGGTGAAATCACTGATGAAGTGACGCCGATTAAAATCCGCGACACGCTCTATCTCTGCTCACCGCATCAGATCCTGTTTGCGCTGGATGCTACAACCGGTAAGCAGAAGTGGAAGTTTGATCCGGCTCTGAAGCAGAATCCGACCTTCCAGCACATCACCTGCCGCGGCGTTTCCTATCATGAAACCCCTGCAGCAGCGGATAGCGCGGCAACTCAGCCGGCACTCTGCGCACGTCGCATCTATCTGCCGGTCAATGATGGTCGTCTGTTTGCTCTGGATGCGGAAACCGGCGAACGCTGCCCGGCATTTGGTAACAACGGTGAGCTGGATCTGCAGCACAAGCAGCCGGTTACCACCCCTGGTCAGTATGAACCGACCTCACCACCGATTATCACCGATACCACTATCGTGATCGCCGGTGCCGTAACCGATAACTACTCTACCCGTGAGCCATCAGGTGTCATCCGCGGCTTTGACGTCAACACCGGCAAACTGCTGTGGGCATTCGATCCGGGCGCGAAAGATCCTAACGCGATTCCGGAAGATGAGCACACCTACACCCTGAATTCACCGAACTCATGGGCACCGGCGGTTTACGATCCGAAACTGGATATCGTTTATCTGCCAATGGGCGTCTCTACCCCGGATATCTGGGGCGGCAACCGTACGCCTGAGCAGGAGCGTTATGCAAACAGCGTTCTGGCGCTGAATGCCACCACCGGTAAGCTGGTCTGGTCTTATCAGACCGTGCATCACGACCTGTGGGATATGGACCTGCCTTCTCAGCCGACGCTGGC
Source organism: Pantoea sp. RIT413 (assembly GCF_003057675.2). Taxonomy (NCBI): domain Bacteria; kingdom Pseudomonadati; phylum Pseudomonadota; class Gammaproteobacteria; order Enterobacterales; family Erwiniaceae; genus Pantoea; species Pantoea sp. RIT413. The sequence continues at coordinate 6,268 of NZ_QBJB02000010.1, read as the reverse complement.
TGATATCACCGACAAAGATGGCAACACCGTTCCGGTGATCTACGCGCCGGCGAAAACCGGTAACATCTTTGTGCTGGATCGCCGCAACGGCAAGCTGGTTGTACCGGCACCGGAAACCCCGGTTCCGCAGGGCGCAGCGAAAGGTGACCACGTATCACCGACGCAGCCTTACTCTGAGCTGACCTACCGTCCTAAGCAGAATCTGACTGACAAGGATATGTGGGGCGCGACGATGTTCGACCAGCTGGTGTGCCGCGTGATCTTCAAGCGCCTGCGCTATGATGGTCCGTTCACGCCGCCGTCTGAACAGGGTACGCTGGTCTTCCCGGGTAACCTCGGTATGTTTGAATGGGGTGGTATCGCCGTTGATCCACATCGTCAGATTGCCATCGCTAACCCAATGGCGCTGCCGTTTGTCTCGAAGCTGATCCCACGCGGACCGGGCAACCCGGCTGAGCCACCGAAAGGTGCGGAAGGCGGCTCCGGTACTGAAACCGGCGTGCAGCCACAGTATGGCGTGCCGTTTGGCGTTGAGCTGAATCCATTCCTGTCACCTTTCGGCCTGCCGTGCAAACAGCCAGCCTGGGGTTATATTTCTGCGGTGGATCTGAAAACCAACGAAACCGTGTGGAAAAAACGCATTGGTACCGTGCGCGACAGCGCGCCACTGCCGCTGCCGTTTAAGATGGGTATGCCTATGCTGGGCGGCCCAATCACCACGGCGGGACACGTTGCCTTTATCGGCGCAACGGCAGATAACTACCTGCGTGCGTTTGATACCAACACCGGTGAAATGCTGTGGCAGGCGCGTCTGCCAGCCGGTGGTCAGGCAACGCCGATGACCTATGAAGCGAACGGCAAGCAGTACGTTGTCATTGCAGCTGGCGGTCACGGTTCGTTTGGCACCAAACTGGGCGACTACGTGGTTGCCTATGCGCTGCCTGATACGAAATAACCTTTCGTAACAGCAGAATAAATCAGGCGGGCCGGTGGCCCGCCTTTTTTATGCGCTTTGTCTCTCCTGCACCACGCCGCGTACCAGTAAAGCACACAGCGCCATCATCAGCGCGGTGAGCAGAAACACCGGCTGCATGCCAAACGCTCCGCTCACGATCCCGCCGCAGAGCGGTCCGGTCACCTGCCCGGCATACTGTGCCGAGGTCGCATAGCCCAGCATTTTTCCCGTCTGCTGCTGCGGGACGTGGTGGCGTATCAGCGCGGTAATGCAGGGCAGCAGTCCGCCCAGCGCCACGCCCATCAGAAAACGCAGGCCGGTAAGCTGCCATACGTGGCTGATAAACGCCTGCGGGATCAGCAGCAGCGCGCTGGCCGCGAGCCCGGCAAGCAATACTCGCCCGTGCCCGATGCGGTCCGCCAGCCGCCCGGCCAGCGGCGCAGCAAGAATACTTCCCAGCGCCGCCGCCGCCATCACAATCCCGGCGTTGACGGTTATCGCGTGCTCGCCCTGCACAAACTGCGCAATATAGAGCGTGATAATAGGTTCCACTGACATCGTGGCAAACATCATCAGCATGGCCGTGAGCCACATCAGTCGCACCACCCGAAGATTCGCCGGCGGCTCATCAGCGGCCTGCCCTGCCGTGGCTGCGCCTTTGGGCTGCCGCGGTGCCTCTTTCAGCAGACACGCCGTGCCGAGAAACGCGAGGAAGATCGCCGCGCCCGTCAGCCAGAAGGTGTGACGGATGCCAATCAGCGGCGGCAATATTCCGCCCAGCAGCGGCCCCGCGACGTTGCCCGCCATAATGCCTGCTGAGAGGATACCCAGCGCCCAGCCGGTGTGGGCTTTTGGCGTCTGCGCAGCGACCAGAATCGTGGATCCGGAAGCGTATCCCCCCAGCAGCCCGGCCAGCAGGCGCAGCGCCACCAGCTGCCAGGGTGCAGTGGCCATACCAATCAGCGACATGGCTATCGCCATGCCGAGGCTGGCGCGGATCAGCATCAGTTTGCGTCCGTAGCGATCTGCCAGCCGGCCCCACAGCGGCGCCGTCAGCGCGGCGCTCAGAAACGTGGCCGCATAGGCGGCACCCGACCAGCGGGCGATCGCCGCCGGCTCCTCAACCCCAAGCTGCTGAACATAGATCGGCAGAAACGGCAGCAGCAGCGTCATGGCGACGATAGTGGTAAATGACCCCAGAGTGCAGACCAGCAGGTTGCACTTCCAGTGTTGCTGTTCAGCTGTTAATGATACTGAAGCGTGTGACATACCCTCTCCCGGCGGTTGTTTTTATCAGGCTACCTGCGCGGAGAGAGAGAAAACAGAGGGTGCCGGAGAGTTACCTGCCAGCCTGCCACTGTTGCCAGCGAGCAACAGTCAGGGCACCTGCAGTGCGGTGATCAGCGCATCGCAAAGCTGTGTAACCGGAGAGGAGGGCTGCGGCTGCTCTTTCAGCAGCAGGTAGCTGTGAAAGCGGTCCATTTGCCAGTCGCTCAGCACCGGCTGGATATCGCCGCGCGCCAGCGCCTCACGCGTCATATAGGAGGGCAGATAGGCAATGCCGCCGCCGGCCAGCGCCGCGTTAAGCAACGCCATGCTGTTGTTAGCGCGGAAGCGGCTGCGCACCTCCAGCGCCAGCCGCTGCTTATCACGCCGGAACGGCAGAGCGGCGGTATGGGCCGGCCCGTGGAACAGCAGCAGGTTGTGGCGCGTCAGGGTACGGGGATGATCAATCAGCGGATGCGCGGCAAGGTAGCCGGGCGTAGCGTAAAGGCCCCAGTCGATGATACTGAGTTCGCGCCAGGCGCCTCCCTGCGGCGCGCGGCTGCGGACCACAATGGCGACATCGGCATCGGGGTGAGGGTCTTCGCTGGTGGTGAGATCCAGATCCACATGCAGATGAATATGCCGGCGAATAAAGGCGTCCACCACCGGCGCCACGCACTGGCAGCCAAAGGTTACCGGAGCCTGCAGGCGAAGATTGCCGGCTGGCAGCTGGTGCAGCTGCTGCACAAACGCATCCGCCTGATGCAGCTCATCCAGCATGCGCAGGCAGAATGGGTAGTACGCCTGCCCGTGGCCGGTCAGCGCAACATGACGTGTGGTACGCTGTAGCAGTTTGATCCCCAGCCGCACCTCCAGCCGGGCAATTTCACGGCTGACATAGGATTTAGAGACGCCGAGAATACGCGCGGCTTCGCTGAAACTTTGTTGCTCCGCCACGTGCGCAAACAGCAGCATGGCTGTCAGATTATCACCAGGGTTCATGGGTCCGGCTGTCAGAGAAACATGACCCGCAGCTTAAAAGGTATTGCGCCGTTCTGCACCCGATTTTCTTTCCGCTGCTGGCCGGTCATACGGCGACGGCAAAAGGCAGCAGCAGCCGCTCCGGCTCAACGCGACGCTGACGACGCAGCTGGCCTGGCGTAATGCGAAAATAATTTTTAAAGGTGCGGGTGTAGGCCTGTTGCGTATCAAAACCGTAGTTCATGGCGACCTGTAAAATGGCGTCGTCGCTGTTAAGCAGCGTTAATGCCGATTCAGTCAGACGGCGCTGGCGGATATACTCAGCCAGTGAAAAACCGGTGTGCTGACGAAACAGACGCTGCAGATGCCAGCGTGAATAGCCCGATCGACGCGCCACCTCATCCAGATGCAGATCGTGACCTAAGTTATCTTCAATCCACTCCAGTAAACTACGGATAAACTCTCGCTGATTCATCGCACCCTCCGGCTTAACAGACTGTTCCTGAAGAGCCACTGTAGCGCAGGAGATTTATCCCTTAATTAGCGAAGAATTAGCGCAGAATTAGCAAAGCGCGCAGCGGTAAAATTCAGCGGTGATAATTTTTCACTAAGAATGCAGCGTTACACTGCCCACACTGATAAGGAGACTCCATGCGCGTGCTGCTGGTAGAAGATGATGAGATGATTGGTGCCAACCTGCAGCAGGCCCTGGAAGCCGCAGGCTGGTCGGTGGACTGGGTGCGCGACGGCCGGTTTGCCTCGCACGCCTGGTCGGAAAGCAATTACACCTGCGTGCTGCTCGATCTTGGCCTGCCGCGTGAGGATGGTATCGACGTATTGCGGCGTGCCCGCGCCCGCGGTGATATGACGCCGGTGCTGGTGCTGACCGCCAGGGACAGCGTTGCCCAGCGCATTCAGGGGCTGGATAGCGGCGCGGATGATTATCTGCTCAAGCCCTTTGATCTGCAGGAGGTGCTGGCACGTATGCGCGCTATCACCCGACGCCGCCACGGTGCCGCCGACTCGCTGCTCGGCAGCGGCGACGTGCAGCTGGATATGATGACGCGGGAAGTGCTCTATAAGGGCCAGCGTGAACAGCTTACCGCTCGCGAATATGCACTGCTCTATGCGCTGCTGGAGCGGCCCGGCGCGATCCTTTCACGCGAACAGCTGGAGAATCGCATCTATGGCTGGGGCGAAGAGGTCACCAGCAACGCCGTTGATGTGCTGATCCACGGCATGCGGCGTAAACTGGGCAACGAAGCGATTCGCAACGTGCGCGGCCTTGGCTGGCGGGTACCGGCACAATGAAAAATTTTACGTTTCTGCGCTCCCTGCGCAATAAGCTGCTGATGAGCCTGGTGCTGCTGCATCTGGCGATGATTGGTGGCGTGACCTGGTACTTTTTCCACTGCTACGGCGACATGATGGGCTCAATGAAGGACGATCAGCTCGCAAAAGTGGCCGACGTCTGGTCAGCCAGTCAGACCATGCCCGCGCTGATCCCGACGATCCTCGATCAGGACCGGCTCAAAAGCGCTTACATCGTCCAGCTGTGGGATACGCATAATCAGCTGCGTGCCAGCTCGTGGCCGGCGCTGAAAGCCCCGCTGCAGGCGGTGCACGGCTGGTCCGATTTACGCCTTGGCGACTGCGGTGACGATTGTGAATGGCGCGTCTATACCCGCCCTGGCGAAGCGGGCAGTGAAATCGGCACGGTTCAGGTGCTGCACAATATCGGCTATATGAAAAGCCTGATGGTAAAACGCGTGCTCTCGGCGGTGATCCCGCTGATCCTGATGATGCCGCTGTCGCTGCTGCTGATCTGGCTGATCGTACGCGCCATTACGCGCAATCTGCTGGTGGCATCCCGGCAGATCGCGGCGCAGGAGAGCCTGCACCCGCATACGGTATCGCCGGATGGCCTGCCTGACGAAGTGCTGCCGCTGGTCGCCGCCTATAATGCGCTGCTGGATAAACTGCGCGCCGCCTGGTCCGCCCAGCGGCAGTTTCTGGAGGATGCCGCGCATGAGCTGCGCACGCCGGTCACCGCCGTTACGCTGCAGCTGGAGAATCTGCGCCAGCATATTCAGCCCGGCGAGGCGCGCCGTCAGTTTGATCAGCTGGAAGCGGGCGTCAGCCGCACCCGTCATCTGGTGACGCAGCTGCTGGATGTGTCACGTCAGGAGGATCGGTCCGCGGTGCCGGTCGCGGAAACGATCGAACTCGACGATCTGCTGAAAGAGAGTATTGAGCAGCTGATGGTGGTTGCCGATAAGCGCGGCATCGATATCGGCTATAGCGGCAGCACGCGTTACCGGCTGCAGGCCAGCCGCTCTGAGCTGCGCACTCTGTTTGATAACGTCATCGGCAACGCAATGCTGCATACGCCAGAAGGAAGCCTGGTCGATGTGCTGCTGCACCGCACAGGCGATCGTACGGTGGTCGATATCGTCGATAACGGTTCCGGTATGCCGGAATCGTTTCTTGAGCGGGCGTTTGACCGCTTTACCCGTTCACCGGACGTGCAGGCGCAGGGCAGCGGTCTCGGCCTGTCGATTGTGCGCAGCGTGGCGCAGAAGCATCAGATGCAGGTGGCGCTCTCTAACTGTCTTACCCCTCAGGGCGAGCGCTGCGGACTGCGGGTGCGGGTGACGTTGCCATAGGGGCTGGCGCTGAGCCGCGCGGGGCTGATTGCGGCAGCGCGCGGCACCGGAGGGGTTCCGCCCGCCAGCGCAGGGGTGCGCTAAGCAGTGCGCGGCACTGAGGGGGTTCCGCCCGCCAGGCTTCTGGCAGTTTCAGCGGCATCTCCGCACGCGGACGGGCTAAGGGGCGGGCGCTGCGGATGGCGCCCTCTACCATCGCCTGTAAACCCTTCATTTCTTTTTTAATTTGGTCTGGTGTGCGCTGAAGCTTCTTCACAAAACCTTCAGCCATAAAAAATTTAAGAAAGAAAAAAAGCGCAAACCACCAGAGCCCACCGCCATAAAAAATCCCAGGAAAGAGAAAAAAATTAGCAGCGGCGGGAAGCGCCATCCGGGTCCGCCGAGGGAGGGCACGGTTCCG